>JANJTH010000859.1 GCA_024711205.1 Planctomycetota bacterium
TCCGCGCTCGGCCCGCGCGGGGCCGACCACCCTCCGGGCGGTCGGCCCCGCGTGGCCCTCGCTCACGCCTGGAGGGGGCGGCTCCGGCGGAGCAGGATGTGCGGCTCGCCGCGCACGGCGATCGTCGGCCCGATCACGACCGTCTCGACCGGGGCCGCGGTGTGCGTCAGCGTGAGGTCCGGGTTCGTCCAGCCCTCCTTGCCGAGGTTGTTGAGCCAGCCGATCGCCAGCATCAGCGGATCGGGCATCTGCGGGACGGGGCGCGACAGCGCGGGCACCTTCTCGAGCTTCCACTCGACGCCGAGCGCCGGCGCCGGGCCCTCGGGGTCCTGCTTCACGAGCAGGATGTGCCGCTCGCCGCGCACGTCGACGGCCGGCCCGATCAGGACGGTCTCGTGCGGGGCCGCGACGAACTCGAGCGTCGCCTGCGCGTTGCCCCAGCCCTGCTGCCCGTGGTTGTTGAGCCAGCCGATCGCGAGCATCACGGGGTCCGGCATCTGCGGGACCGGCCGGGACAGGGTCGGGAGCTTCTCGAGCTTGTACTGGATGCCCATGGCGTCTCCTCGTGCGGCGGGTTGCCGTCGGGTTCGGGGTGGGCCGGCAGCATACGGAGCCGGGCGGGCGCGACCAGGGGGCCCCGGGCGTCGCCCTCGCGCGGTTGCCCGTGCGGGACCCGCTACGCGACGACGCCGGCCGCGCGGAGCGCCGCGACCTCGTCGGGTGCGAGCCCGGCCGCCGCGAGGACCTCGTCGGTGTGCTCGCCCAGGCGCGGCGCGGGCCCGTAGGCCGGGTCGAGCCCGAGGCTCTCGAGCTTGACCGGGTTGCCGACCATCGGCACGTCCCCGAGCCCCTCGTGCGGGACGTCGGTGACCATGCCGCGCGCGTCCTCCCGCGCGAGCGTCAGGGCCTCGGGCACGCCGCGGATCGGCCCGGCGGGCACCCCCGCGGCGCCCAGGCGCTCGAGCCAGGCGGCGACGTCCTCCCCCGCGAGCACCTCGGCCACGGCCGCGACGACCTCCTCGCGGCGCTCGACGCGCTCGCGGTTCGTGGCCCAGCCGGGGCGCGTGGCCCAGTCGGGGCGCCCGAGCGCCCGGCAGAACGTCGCCCAGAGCGCCTCGTTGCCGACGCCCACGTTGAGCCACCCGTCGCGCGCGCGGAAGGCCTGGTAGGGGACGATCGAGGGGTGCGCGTTGCCGAGCCGGCGCGGCGCCTGCCCGCACGAGAGCCACATCTGGGCCTGGTAGGTGAGCAGCGCGAGCAGCCCGTCGGCGAGCGCGACGTCGACCCGGTCGCCCCGGCCGGTGCGCTCGCGGCGCAGGAGCGCCAGCAGGATCCCCTCGACCGCGAGCTGCCCCGCGGTCAGGTCGGCGATCGAGAGCCCGAACTTCGTGGGCGGGCCGTCGGGGTCGCCCGTGAGGTCCTGCGGGCCCTGCTCGCCCTGCGCGATCACGTCGTAGCTCGGCCGGTCGCGGTCGCGCCCGACCTGCCCGTAGCCGGAGATCGAGCAGAGCACGGCGCGCGGGTTCACGGCCTGGAGCCGGGCCCAGGTCCAGCCGAGCTTCTCGAGCGTGCCCGGGCGGAAGTTCTCGACCACGACGTCGGCCGCGCGCACGAGCCGCTCGAGCACGGCGTCGCCGCGCTTCAGGTCGAGCGCGAGCGAGCGCTTGCCGCGGTTCACCGCGAGGAAGTAGGTCGAGACCCCCGCGTGGAAGGGCGGCCCCCAGGCCCGCGTGTCGTCGCCGCCGTCGGGGCGCTCGACCTTCCAGACGGTCGCCCCCATGTCGGCGAGCTTCGCCGTCGCGAACGGCCCGGCCAGGATCCGGGTCAGGTCGAGCACCCGCACGCCCGCGAGCGGGCCGCGCTCCTCGGGCCGCGGCCGGCCCGCCGCGTCCCCCGGCCCGGGGCCCGCCGTCACGGCGCCCCCCGCGCGTCGCCGAGGTCCTCGGGGACGAAGGCGCGGGGCAGGAGCGCCTCGAGCGTCGTCGCGACGGGCGCGCCGTCGCGCCCGGGCAGGAGCACGCGCCAGCCGAGGCCGAACTCGGCCAGGACCTGCCGGCAGGCCCCGCAGGGCGGGACGGGCGCCCGCCCGGGCGCCGGCGGCCCGGCGTCGATCGCGACCGCGTCGAACGACCGCTCGCCGGCGGCCACGGCCGTCCACAGCGCGACCCGCTCCGCGCACACGGTCAGCCCGTAGCTCGCGCTCTCCACGTTGCAGCCCGTGTAGACGCGGCCGGACGCCGCGCGCACCGCGGCGCCCACGGGGAAGCGCGAGTAGGGGGCGTAGGCCCGGGCGCGGGCCTCGCAGGCGGCCGCGAGCAGCGCCCGGTCCGCCTGCGGACTTGCGGCCTGCGCGGCGTCGACCCGGGCCGGTCCGTCGGCCTCGGGGGGGCGGGCGTCGCGCACGTCAGAGCCCCCGCTCGCCACGGGCAGGCGCCGGGAGGTCGACGCCGGGGAGCGGGACGCCGAGGATCCGCGCGATCCGCCGCGGGACCTCGGTGTTCGCGTAGACCCCCGCGAACCGCCCCGCCTCGGGGCCGCGCGCGAGGACCGGGACCATGGCCCCGTCGTGCCCGTGCGTGTTCGTGTGCCGCGTCTCCTGGGCCTCGAGGTCGAAGAACTCGACCCCGTGGCGCGCGCTCACGAGGTGCCCGAGCGTCGTGCGCGGCCCGTAGCCGCCCGGGGCGCGCCACACGCGCTCGACCTCGGCCGGCGTCAAGGCGACGCCGGTCGCGCCCTCGACCGCGGCGACGAAGGCGGCGACGGCCGCAGGGTCGCCGAGGTCGACGCGCCGCGCCGTGAGCCGCTCGGCCGACGCGGTGCAGGCGAGCAGGCGGTCGACGCGCGCGACCTCGCTGATCCCGAGCGAGCCGGTGGCGTGGTCCGCCGTGACGACGACGAGCAGGTCGGGGTCGTCGCGCGCCCGGTCGAGCGCCCAGCCGACGGCCTGGTCGAGGTCGAGCTGGTCGCGCAGGCAGGCCGCGGCGTCGTGCTCGTGCGCGGCGTGGTCGACCCGCCCGCCCTCGACCATGAGCACGAACGGCCCCTGCGGCGCGAGCGCCTCGACCGCCCGGCGCGTCAGGTCGCGCAGGCTCGGGAACCCCGCGGGGCGCTCGATCGCGTAGGGGAGGTGGCTCGGCGCGAGGACCGCGAACAGGCGCTCGCCGGCGGCCGCGGCGAGCTGCGCCGGGTCCGTCGCGACCGCGTAGCCCGCCGCCGCGAGGGCCTCGAGCCGGCCGTCCTTCGTGAAGTAGCGGGCCCCGCCGCCGATCACGACGTCCGCGACGGGCCGCGCGACCATCTGGGCCGCGATCTCGTCCTCGCGGTCGCGGTGGACGACGTGGGTCAGGAAGCAGGCCGGCGTCGCGTGCGTGATCCGCGTCGTCGTGACGACGCCGGTCCGCCAGCCGCCCCGGCGGGCCGCCTCGACGAGCGACTCGAGCGGCTCGCCCGCGGGCGTCTGCCCGACGACCTGGTTGTTCGTGCGGAAGCCCGACGCGAGCGCCGTCCCGGCCGCGGCCGAGTCCGTCACGACACGGTCGAGGCTGCGCGTGCAGGCGAGCCCCACGACCGGGAGCCGGTCGAGGTGGTGCGGGACGCCGAGCGAGGCGGCGCCGAGCCGACCGAGCGTGAGCTGGCTCACGCCCATGCCGTCGCCGATGAAGTAGATCACGCTGCGCCGGCGGGCCGGCGGCGCGCTCGGCCCGTCGTCGGCCCGCGCGCCGCCGAGGCCGAGCGCGGCCGCGCACATGAGCGCGAGCCACGGCCAGCGCGCGCGCGCGCGCCGGGGGGGGTGGCCTCGGGGCGAAGTCGGATCCGGACGGCTCATGGAGGCACCTCGCCCACGCGGAGGGCGCGCATGATAACGCCGGGCCCGCGCCCACCCCGGGCCGGGTGCGGCGACGCGCGCGCGGTCGCGCGCCCCGCGACGCGCGCGCGCCGGGTCGTTACGCTGGAGCCCGGAGCGGTCCGTCGGGCGCGCGCCGGGGCGGACGAGGGGGGCGAGGCCGTGGGCGCGTTGGACCTCGACGATGGCGGCGACGCGGGCGGGGACTCCGCGGTGTGGCTGTCCGAGCTCGCCCCGACGCCCGCCGACCGGCCGACCCTGATCGCCCCCACCCCGCGGGCGGCGGACCCGACCCTCGAGGCGGCCACCCCCGGCGCCGCCGCGCCCGCCCCGTCCGAGCGGCCGACCCTGCCCCCGACGCGCACCCCCGGGCTCCCGCCGGTGCTCGGCGACTTCGAGCCGCTCGAGCGGCTCGGGCAGGGCGGCATGGGCACCGTCTACCGCGCCCGCCAGCTCTCGCTCCAGCGGGACGTCGCGCTCAAGGTGCTGGCCCCGCACGTGGCCACCGCGCCGGACGCGGCCGAGCGCTTCCTGCGCGAGGCGCGGGCCGGGGCCGCGGTGAGCCACCCCAACGTCGTCGCCTGCTACCAGGTGGGCGAGGCCGAGGGCCTGCTCTACATGGCGCTCGAGCTCGCCACGGGGGGCGACGTCGAGCAGCTCGCGCGCGCGGGCGGCGGCAAGCTGCCGGAGCGGCGCGCGCTCGAGCTCATCCGCGACGCCTGCCGCGGCCTCGTCGCGATCGAGCGGGCGGGGCTCGTGCATCGTGACGTGAAGCCTTCCAACATCTTCGTCGGCGCGGACGGCGAGGGGAAGCTCGCCGACCTGGGGCTCGCGCGCTCGGCCCTCGGCGACGACCGCATGACGCAGACGGGCCTCGTGGTCGGGACCCCCGCGTTCATGGCCCCCGAGCAGGCCGAGGGCGCGGTCGCGCTCGACGTGCGCGCCGACGTCTACGGGCTCGGCGCGACCCTGTTCACGCTCGTCACGGGCCGCGCCCCGTTCGAGGGCACGAGCCCGCTCGTCGTCGTGTCGAAGGTCCTCAACGCGCCGACGCCCGACCCGCTCGACTTCGAGCCGCGCCTGTCGGTCGAGACGGCAGCCGTGATCCGCAAGGCCATGGCGAAGGACCGCGCCGACCGCTACCCGTCGGCCGACGCGCTCCTGCGGGACCTCGAGGCGGCGCTCCGCGCGCTCGCGGGCGGCGGGCACGAGCCCGGGCCGAGCGCGTCGTCGGCGCGCCTGCGCGCGCCGTCGACCCACACGCGCGTCGCCGCGCCCGCGCGCCTGCCCTCGCCGCTCCCCGCCGCGGGGCCGCGCGGCCACCAGCGCGGCGGTGGCCCCCTCGGCTGGGTCGCGGCGGCGGCCGCGGTCGGGGTCGGCGTGCTCGCCTGGGCGCGGCTCGGGGAGCCTGCGCCCCCGCCCCGCGCCGTCGCGAGCCCGCCGGGCGCGGGTGACGCCCGCCGCCCGTCCTCGCCGGAGGCGCCC
>JANJTH010000873.1 GCA_024711205.1 Planctomycetota bacterium
GCGGCGGAGGCGACGGCGGCGAGCGCGGCGGCGTCCTCCGCGGCGATCAGGCGCGCGGCCGCGTGCGCCGTCTCCTCGCGCGCGCCCAGGACGGCCGCCCCGGCCGCGCCCGCGGCCACGAGGACCAGGGCGAGGCCCCCCAGGCCCCCGGCGACGAGGGCGCGGCGCGACGCGACGGGCGGCGGGCGCTCGAGCGCGAGGGCCAGCTCGAGCGCGGTCTGCCAGCGGTCCTCGGGTCGCTTGGCGAGCGCGCGCAGGCACACGGCCTCGAGCTCGGGCGGCACGTGCGGCGCGAGCTTGCGGATCGACGGCGGGGGCTCGCGGAGCACCTGCACGAGCATGGCGACGCCCACCCCCTGGAACGGCGTGCGCCCGGTCAGGCAGTGGTAGAGGAGCGCGCCCAGCCCGTAGACGTCGGCCCGCTCGTCCGCGTGGTGCCCCTCGCCCTTCGCCTGCTCGGGGGCCATGTAGGCGGGCGTGCCGAGCACGGCCCCCGTCTTCGTGATCGTGCCCTCGCCGGCCAGGCGCGCCAGGCCGAAGTCGACGAGCTTGGGGGCGCCCTGCGCGTCGAACAGCACGTTCGCGGGCTTGAGGTCGCGGTGGAGCACCCCCCGCTCGTGCGCGTGCGCCATGCCGCGGGCCAGGTCGGCCACGATCCGCGCGGCGACCGCCGGCTCGAGCGGCCCCCGTTCCAGCCGCGCCGCCAGGTCGCCGCCCGGGCACAGCTCCATGGCGATCCAGAGCCGGCCGTCCTCCTCGCCCGCCGCGTGCACACGCGCCACGTTCGGGTGGGCGTCGACGCGCGCCTGCGCCTCGCCCTCGCGGCGGAACCGCTCGACGAGCCGGGGCTCCCCGCCCGGGAACAGCTTCAGCGCGGCCGGCATGCCCGTGTCCGCGTGGACGGCCCGATACACGGTCCCCATGCCGCCGGCGCCGAGCCGCTCCCCGAGCACCCACCCGCCGATCCGCTCCGGGACGCCCTGGGCTCCAGGCTCCGCCCCGCCGCCCCCCGTCCCGCGCCGTCCGGTCGCCCGGGCCCCGCCGGCCCCCGAGGACGGGGCCGCCGACGGCGCGTCGCCCCGCGGCCCGTGCGGCAGGCCCAGCGCCTGCAGGCGCGCGGCGACCTCGGCCGGCGAGAGGAGCCCGCGGGCGACCAGGAGCTCGGCCAGCCCCGGCCCGCCGCCGGCCCGCCCGGCGCGCGCCTCGGCGAGCAGCGCCTGCAGCGCGGCCACGTCGTGGCGCCGCTCGGCGAACAGCGCGCGGGCCAGAGGGGTGTCGGGGTCGTCGATCACGCGGCTCCGCCAGCCGGGATCACGGGTCGGCCCGCCCGGCGGCTCCAGGCACCATGACGCCGGAGGGCGACTCCTGGCAACGGGATCCGGACCGCCCGGCACCGCATCGCCCGTCCATGCACCGCGACCGCATCCCGAGGGCTTGCCTTCGTCCGAGGCGCCTGGTAATGTCCTCCGGGTTGCGGGTGTAGCTCAATGGTAGAGCATCAGCTTCCCAAGCTGAGGGTTGTGAGTTCGAGTCTCATCACCCGCTTCTGATCGAAGGCCCCGCGGGGCCGAGCAACCGAGGTCCCAGGACGACGCAAGCAAGTCCTCCGAACTCCGCATGCAAGTAGGCGTCACGACGCCACGCACCCGACCTCCGGGGTCACCCCCCGAGGTCCGAAGAAGTCAGAGGAGGGCCACCCTAGCAGGTGGCCCTCGGCGTTCCGGAGGTCTCAGCGGCGCGACCGTGGTCGGTGCGACGGGGCCAGGGCGCGTCGCGGACCGGGGTTCGGTCGGGGCGCCGGCCGTCAGCCGCGCCGATACGCGGGGAAGAAGCCCGCGAGGGCGCCCCCGGGGTCGCCGCTGGCCGCGCAGAGCCGGGCGTAGGCCGTGGGGTCGAGCACGACGCGCCAGGTCTCGAACGTGCGCCGCAGGTGGGAGAACCCGGCCTTGAAGGCGAACAGCCGGTCGGCCGCGGCCCCGACGCCGCCGCCCAGGTGGAGCCAGCGGGCGCCCTCGGCCTTGGCCCACAGGCGCGCGTGGTGGACCAGGGTCTTCGTCGGCCGGTGGCGGGCGTGGTCGGCGCTCATGCCGGCCAGGTGGTACTGCACGACCTCGCCGCAGCGGGTGAAGAGGCCCGCGGCCGCCAGCGCCCCGTCGACCTCGACGACGGCGAGGTGGAGCCGGCCGTCGAGCGCCGCGCGGAGGTCCGCGAAGTACTCGTCCGAGAGGTCGTAGTAGGCGCTGGCGCCGACGCGGCGCATGGTCTCGCGGTAGAGGCGCCCGAAGCCCGCGAGGTGCCGCCAGGAGGCGTCGAAGGACGCGCGGAGCCCCGCCCGCGCCCCGCGGTGGATCTGGTTGCGGTGCCCCGACTCGGTCTGCCGCCACTGCTCGGCCTCGGGCAGCGCGAGGTCGACGACGACCGTCTCCCCGTGCGCCACGAGCGCCCCGTGGCCGCCGAGCGCCGACCAGCCCGCGTTGAGCAGCGGGTGCAGGCGCACGAAGAGCGTCACGAGGCCCCGCCGCCGCGCGTCGTCGACGAGGGCCTCGAGCGCGGCCGGGAGGAACGGCTCCCCGGGCGAGGCCCCCCCGAGCAAGGGGCCCGGGTAGCCGTGGGGCGACGTCGCGTCGAGCCGCCCCGGCGCCCCCGGGACGTCGCGCAGGACGACGGGCAGGAGGAGGGACCGCCCGGCGGCGTCGTCCACCCGGAACGCCGCCGGCCTGCCCCGCTCGGTCGTGCGCGCGCAGAGCGCGACGTAGGCGGGCAGGTGGTGGACGTCGTGCGGCGCGCGCGCGAGCGCGTCCGCCCAGGCGGCGTCCCCCGGCTCGAGCAGCGTCACGCGCACGCGGCGCGGCCCCCGCCCGCCGCGCCGCCGCGGTCAAGCTCCATGGGCCTCGCGGGGCTCGCGGGCCTCACGGGCCGCGCGGTGCTCGTCGCGGAGCAGCCCCACCTCGACCACGTCGACGTAGCGCCCCTCCCGGAGCTGCGCCTGCCGACGTCGGCCCTCCTCGACGAACCCCAGCCTGTCGAACATGCGCAGGGACCGCTCGTTGGTCGCGAGCGCCTCGGCGTGGAGGCGGCGGAGGGCGAGCTGCTCGAAGCCGTAGTCGACGGCGAACCGGATGCAACGCGTCCCCAGGCCCGCGCCCCAGGTCGCGCGGTCCCCGAGCAGGACCCCGAGCTCGGCCGACCCGCAGCGGTGGTCGATCCGGTAGAGCCCCAGGTGGCCGAGGCAGGCGTCGGACTTCGTCGCCACCACGGCCCACAGGACCTCGTCGCGCGCCGCGCGGTGCGCCTCGATCCACGCCGCGATGTCCGCGCGGCTGTAGCCGCGGCTGAAGCCCACGAGGGACGCGGTCACCTCGGGGTCGTTCTTGTAGCGGTAGAGCGCCTCGACGTCCCGCGGCTCCGGAAGCCGGAGCCCGTGATCCGCGTCAAGCAGGTGCATGCGTCGCCTCCTCCAGGACCTCGGCCAGCCCGAGGTCGTCGACGTCCGCCGCGCGCTGCCCCGGGAGCACCCCGCGCGCGAGGGCCACGACCGCGACGGTCCGGACGAGGATCCAGGCGTCGAGCCCGAGGCTCCAGTGGTCGACGTACCACACGTCGAGCGCGAGCCGTCGGCTGAAGGGCAAGGCCCGCCGGCCGTGGACCTGGGCCCAGCCGGTCAGGCCCGGCCGCACCTCGTGCCGGCGCGCCTGCTCCGGGGTGTAGACGGCCAGGTACGCGGGCAGCAGCGGCCGCGGGCCGACGAGGCTCATGTCGCCGCGCAGCACGTTCCAGAGCTGGGGCAGCTCGTCGAGGCTCGTCGCCCGGAGGAGCCGCCCGAGCGGCGTGGCCCGCCGCTCGTCCGTGGCCGGATCCATGCGCTCGCCCGGGCGCGCGGGGCGCAGGGTCCGGAACTTGAGGAGCGTGAACGGGCGGCCGCGCAGGCCGGGTCGGACGTGCCGGAAGAGGACCGGGCGTCCCATGGTCACGACGATCGCCGCCGAGACCGCGCCGAGGAGCGGGGAGAGCGCCACGAGCCCGGCCGCGCTCCCCACGACGTCGATCGCGCGCTTCGCCGCGCGCCGCCACGTGCTCGCCGTCACGCCTTGACTCTACAGGCGCGACCCCGGGTCGACGCGCGAGGGGGGGGCGAGGACCGGCCGAGCGGGGCTGGGCCGCGCGTGGCCCGAGCGCGGTGGGAACCTGGCGCGCGCGACGAGTCCGAGCCGTCGCCCCTCCGTCGAGTTGCGCGGCCCGCGGACAGGCGCGTACGCTCCCCGCATGGGGAGCCGCGCAGGCGCCGCAGGACGGCCGCCGCGAGGCGCGGGCGTGGCCGCGGGCGCGCCGGAGCGCTTCGGCGGCTACCTCCTCGTGCGCGAGCTCGCGCAGGGCGGCCAGGGGGTCGTGCTCGAGGCGCGGCGCGCGGCCGACGGCCGGCCCGTCGCGCTCAAGCTCCTGCGGACGGCCGAGCCGCGCGCCGTGGCGCGGTTCCGCCAGGAGGCCCGGGTCCTGGCCCAGCTCCGGCACCCGAACCTCGTCGAGGTGGTCGAGGCGGGCGAGGAGGGCGGCCTCCCCTTCCTGGCGCTCGAGCTCGTCCGCGGCGAGGACCTGGGCGCGCACCTCGCCGCGCGGGGCGTCCCGCCGCTCGACTGGTCGGCCCGCGTCCTCGTGAGCCTCGCGGGCGCGCTGCAGCACTGCCACGAGCGCGGCGTCGTGCACCGGGACCTCAAGCCCGCGAACGTGATCGTCGAGCGCGAGACCGGGCGGCCCGTGCTCGTGGACTTCGGGCTGCTCAAGCTGGACCCGGAGCTCCTCGACGTGGGCTCGCTCGAGCACGTGGTCGCCGCGCTCTCGCGCACGGGCGAGCTCAAGGGGACGCCCAGCTTCATGGCGCCCGAGCAGGTCGCGCCGCAGCGCTACGGCCCGGTCACGCCGCGGACCGACGTCTACGCCCTGGGCGGGCTCCTGTTCGCGCTCCTCACCGGCCAGGACCCGTTCGCCGCCGACTCGCTCGTGGGCGTCCTGGCCCAGGTCGTGGGCGACGCGCGCCCCGACCCGCGCCGCCTGCGCTCCGACGTGCCCCAGGGCGTCGCGGCCCTCTGCCGGCGGGCGCTCGCCCTCGAGCCGAGCGAGCGGCCGCCGAGCGCGCTCGCCTTCGCGGCCGAGCTGGCCCGCCTGGCCGGCGTCGCCGACCTGCAGGCCGCCGCCCCCGTCGAGGGCGCGCGCCGCTTCGGCCGCTACGCGCTCGAGCGCGAGCTCGGGCGCGGGGCCTCGGGCGTGGTGTTCCTCGCGCGCCCGGTCGCCGGGGGCCCTCCCGTCGCGCTCAAGCTGCTCGAGCAGGCGAGCCCCGCGCAGCGCGCGCGCCTGGCGCGCGAGGCGAGCCTGCTGCGGACCCTCGGCCGGCACCCGGGGATCGTCGCGGTCCGCGAGCACGGCGAGGAGCGCGGCGTCCCGTACCTCGTCACGGACCACCTCCCGGGCGGCACCTTCCACCGGCTCCTCGAGGTCGGCGACCTGGAGGCCTGCCTCGACGCGCTCGTGGCCGTGTGCCGCGCCGTGCACCTGGCCCACGAGGTCGGCGTCGTCCACCGCGACCTCAAGCCCGCCAACGTGCTCCTCGACGCCGAGGGCCGCGCCGTCGTCACCGACTTCGGCGTCGCGCGCGACGCCCTCGACCCCGCCCAGTTGACCCTGACCGGGGAGTTCCTGGGCACGATCGCCTACATGTCCCCCGAGCAGCTCCGCGGCGAGCCCGACCTGGACCGGCGCACCGACGTCTACGCGCTCGGCGTGCTGCTCTACCAGGCGCTCACGCGCGGCGCGCTCCCCCACGGCGGCGCGGGGGACGCGCCGGCGCGCGGCCGCGACGCGCCGCCGACCCTGCCCAGCGCGCTCGCGCCGGACACGCCGGCGGCGCTCGAGGCGGTGTGCCTCCGGGCCCTGTCCCCCGCGCGCGAGGGGCGGCAGCCGACGGCCGAGGACCTGGCCCGCGAGCTCGAGGCGGCCCGCACCCTCCGCGCGACCGGGAGGCAGCGGAGGCGGCGCGCGCGGCTGCTCGGGGCCTCGGCCGCGAC
>JANJTH010000880.1 GCA_024711205.1 Planctomycetota bacterium
GACGCGCCCGACGCCCGGGGCCGCGCCAGGCCCGGCGCGGAGCCGGCCGCGCCGGCGCCCGGACGCAGCGCACCCGCCGCGAGCCCGCCCGGGGCAGGGCCGCGAGAGGCGCCCGGCGCGGGCGAGCCGCGGGAGGCGCCGGCCCAGCGGTCCTCGAAGCTCGACCGCCTCGCCGGCGGGCCGGGGACCTCGGGGGGCGGGAGCCCGTCACGCACGGGCCTGGGCGAGCGCCCCTCGGACGTCGGGGGCCCGCGCGCACCGCGCCCGCGCGACGAGCGCTGACCCGTGCGGAACGACGACCGCCCCGACGTCGGCGCGCGGTCGGGCGCCCGCGGTGCGCTCGACCTCCTCGACCGCTACCCGTTCACGCTCGGGGTCCTGCTCGCGAACGCGCTCCTGTTCGCCTTCGCGGCCGCCCGCTCGGGGGGGCCGAGCGTCGCGCCCGACGTGCTCGTGGCGCTCGGCTCGAACGTGGGCTCGCTCGTGCCCGGCGAGCCCTGGCGCCTGCTCACCTCGGCGTTCCTCCACCACGACCTCCTGCACCTCGCCTTCAACGGCTTCGCCCTCTACTCGATCGGCCGCGTGCTCGAGGTCCACTTCGGCTCGGCGCGCCTGTGGGTCCTGTTCGTCGCCATGGCGCTCGCGGGCGGCGTGGCCTCGTTCGCCTGGCAGGCCGCCCGCGGCGCGCCGGCGATCTCGGCCGGGGCGTCCGGCGGCGTGCTCGGCCTCATCACGCTCGGCTGGTCGTTCGCGCGCGCGAACCCGGCGCGCCTGGGCACGCTCGAGGGCAGCCTGCGCTCCTGGCTCGTCTGGATCGCCGTGTTCTCGGTCCTCTTCTTCGCGCAGCTCGACCACGCCGGGCATCTCGGCGGCGCCGCGGCCGGCCTCGCGGCCGGCCAGCTCGTGCGCCCGCGCCCGGGCGCCGACACGCCGCCCGCCTGGGAGGTCCTGGCCCACGCCTGCAGCCTCGCCGTGCTCGGCGCGTTCGCCGCGGTCGTCGTGCGCCTGCGCGACGGCCCCCCGCCGCTCTGAGGGGGCGAGGGGGCGGCCGGGAGGCCTCGGCGCGCGCCGCGGGAGCGGCGCGCAGGGCGAGCCGCGCGGTGATCGGCTACGACGCGTCGAGGTCGGCCCAGGCGCGCACGTGCTTGCGCGCGCGGACCTCGCCCTCGACCTGCTCGACGAGCGCCGCGAGCGGCAGGCTCCGCTGCTCCTCGATCCCGTAGCGGCGGACCGTCACGCGCTCGTCCGCCTGCTCCTTCTCGCCCACGACGAGGAGGATGGGGATCTTGCGCGTCGCGCCCAGGCGGACCTTCTTGCCCAGCTTCTCGTCGCTCCGGTCCACGTCGGCGCGGAGCTGCCGGGCGCGGAGCGCCTCCGCGACGCGCTCGGCGTAGGGGAGGAACTGCTCCGAGAGCGGGAGCACGAGCGCCTGCACGGGCGCGAGCCAGGTGGGGAACGCCCCGCCGTAGTGCTCGATCAGGAAGCTCACGAACCGCTCGTGCGTGCCGAGCGGTGCCCGGTGGATGATGTAGGGGACCTTGTCGAGCCCGTCGCGGTCGACGTAGCTGAGCCCCATGCGCTTGCCGACCGCGAAGTCGAGCTGGTTCGTCGAGACCGTGAACTCCTTCATGCCGACCGTCTTGAACTGGATGTCGATCTTCGGCCCGTAGAAGGCGGCCTCGCCCTTGACCTCCTCGTAGGGCAGCCCGAGCTCCTGCATGGCCGCGCGGATGTAGCCCTGCGAGCGCTCCCAGGCCGGCGGGTCGTTCACGTACTTCTCGCGGCCCTTCGGGTCGTCGGGGTCCCAGCACGACAGGCGCAGGAAGTAGTCCTTGAACCCGAACAGGTCGTAGTAGCGGCGGTGGAGGTCCATGACGCGCAGGAACTCGGCCTGGATCTGGTCCTCCGTCAGGTAGATGTGCGCGTCGTTCATGCACATGCCGCGCACGCGCGTGAGCCCCTGGAGCGAGCCCGAGAGCTCGTAGCGGTAGACCATGCCGTATTCGGCCAGCCGGAGCGGGAGCTGCCGGTAGCTGCGCGGGCGCGCCGCGAACACGCGGTGGTGGTGCGGGCAGTTCATGGGCTTGAGGAAGTAGGCGCCCGTGAGCTCGGGGTCCCACGCCTCGCCCTCGGGGAGCGCGCGGCGCGCCTCGCTCACGAGGACGGCCGTGTCCTCGTCGTCGAGCTTCATGGGCGGGTACATGGCGGCCTTGTAGAGGCTCAGGTGCCCCGACTTCTGATAGAGGATCCCGCGCGTGAGGTGCGGCGTGCGGACGCGCTGGTAGCCGGCCGCGAACTCCCACTCGCGGGCGAGCTTCTCCAGCTCGTCGCACAGGACGGCCCCGTTCGGGAGCCACAGCGCCAGGCCGCGGCCGACCTCGTCGTCGATCGTGAACAGGTCGAGCTCGGCGCCGAGCTTGCGGTGGTCGCGCAGGAGCGCCTGCGCGCGGGCCTGCTCGTACTCGCGCAGCTCCTTCTTCGTCGCGAACGCCCACCCGTAGACGCGCGTCATCATCGCGTTGTCGTTGTCACCGCGCCAGTAGGCGCCCGCGATCGCGTGGAGCTTGAACGCGTCGCGCGGGAGCTCCTTCGTGCTCGCGACGTGCGGGCCCTCGCACATGTCGACGAACGGCCCGTTCGTGTAGAAGCCGAGCGTCGCGAGCCCCTTCTTCTCGAGCAGCTCGCGCGCGTACTCGACCTTGTGCGGCTCGCGCATGGCCTCGAGCCGCGCGAGCGCCTCCGCGCCCGGCAGCTCCTCCTGCGTGAACGGCTGGCCCTCCGCGATGATCTCGCGCATGAGCTCCTCGAGCCGCGGGAGGTCGTCGTCGGCGAGCGGCTCGGGGAGGATGAAGTCGTAGTAGAAGCCGTCGTCGATCGCAGGGCCGAACCCGAGCGTCGCGCCGGGGCGGAGCCGCTGCATGGCCTGCGCGAGGACGTGCGCGAGCGAGTGGCGGATCCGGTGCAGCTTCTGCGCGGGGTCGTGCTCTTCGTGGGCGGGCATGGTCGGCGCTCCGATGGGGCGAGAGTCTACGGCGGGGTCGTCGCGGGGGCGACGCCAGGCGTCGGGCGCAGGGGCGACGCCGGGGGCGGGGCGGCCCTGTCGGGCGCGCGGGGTGGTCCGCCGGCGGGCCTCCCGCCCGCCCCGGCGCGTAGACTCGCGCCCCTGGGGGGGGCCGCCCCCGGTGGGGAGGACCCGTGGCCGCCGCGCCCGCGCCGAAGGACGTCGCCGCCGCCTACAAGCACGTGTTCCTGCGCGGGCTCGCGACGGTCCTCCCGACGCTGCTCACGCTGTGGGTCCTCGTCGCGATCCACGCGTTCATGAGCGGGACGGTGGCCGCCCCGATCGTCGACGGGATCAAGCGGCAGCTCGTCGAGACGCGGCTGGGCAACGAGGTCGTGTTCACGGCCTGGGACGAGCTCGAATTCCTGCGCCGGCCCACGCCCGTGGCCGCGCCCGCGGACATGCCCGAGGCGCGCGCAGCGCGCTTCGCGCGGGCGGAGCTCGAGCGGATCGAGGCGGCCGAGCCGCGCCGGCGCGAGGACCTGCGCGCCGAGCTCGACCGGCGCTTCCCGCCCTGGGTCGGGTTCCTGCTCGCGGTCGTGGCCGTGTTCCTGATCGGGTTCCTCGCCGCCTCGTTCGTGGGCGCCTCCCTGTGGGCGCTCGGCGAGTCGTGGCTGTCGCGGATCCCGCTGATCAAGAACATCTACCCGGGCGCGAAGCAGATGGTCAGCTTCTTCCTCTCGTCGGACGAGCAGAGCTCGTTCCAGGCCGTCGTCGCGGTCGAGTTCCCGCGCAAGGGCCTCTGGTCGGTGGGCTTCCTCACGTGCGACAACCTGCCCGAGATCGAGGTCCACACGGGCGCGCGCGTGCGCGGCGTGTACCTGGGCACCCCGGCCGCGGGCCAGATCGTGCTCGCCCGCGAGTCGGAGATCGTGCCCGTCGACATGACCGTCGACGAGGCGCTCAAGTTCCTCATGTCCGGCGGCGTGATCGGCCGCGACCCCGAGCGGCCGCCCGCCTTGCCGCGGCTCCCCTGGCAGACCGCCGAGGAGGCGGAGGCCTCCCGCGCGGTCGTGGCGGCGCTGATCGCCCGCGCGCCGGGGGCCGCCGCGGGCCCGGCCGCCGTCGCGCCACCGGGACCGGGGGCG
>JANJTH010000883.1 GCA_024711205.1 Planctomycetota bacterium
GCCGCCGGCGACGGCGCGGGGCGGGGCGGCGGGGTCGCCGTGCTCGTGGCCGGCGCGCTCGCGGCCCTGGGCTCGATCGCGACGCTCGCCGTGAGCCTGAGCACGGGCCGGCCCGCGGGGGACCCGAGCCCGCCCGAGAACCGCGTCGCGAACTGGTCGTTCGAGGAGGCGAGCCCCGACGGGCGCGTGCCGGGCTGGACGATCCAGGCCGACCAGGCCTCGCTCGTGACCCAGGGCGTCCGCCACGGCCGGCGGGCCCTCGCGCTCCGCGCCGCCGGCGACGCCCGCCCGGAGCTCGCGATGGCCGAGCCCGCCCGCGTCTCGGCCGGCAAGGCCTACCGCGTGCGCGCCGCGCTCCGGCTCGAGGGGGAGGTCGCGGCCGCGCTCCGCGTCGACTGGGGCGCGGACGACGACCCCGGCTACGCGCGCACGTCCTGGGCCGTCGTCCACGAGCCGGCGAACGCCGGCGGCTGGCGCGACGTGAGCGGCCTCGTGATCGCGCCGCGGCCGGGCGGCGGCGGCGCGGCCGTCGTCGACCGGATCGCGCTCGCCGAGGACCCCGAGCCCCCGGCGACGGGCGAGGTCGACGGTCCCGCCGGGCTCGTCGCGCGCGTCGACCCGCGCGGCGTCCTCGGGCTGATCCGGGGGGGGCGCGAGCTCGCCGCGGACGTCGGGCTCGCGCTCGACCCGCACGACCCGCTCACGCACCAGGGGGCCGCGCGCGTCGACCAGCCGCTCGCCCCGCAGGCCGACGACAGCCTGCTCGCGCTCGGCGCGCTCCTCGACGCGGCGGCCGGGGCCCGGGTCGACTACGCCAGCTCGGCGCGCGCCGAGGGCGGCGGGCTCGCCCTGCGCTGGACGCTCGGCGGCGGGCGGACCGCGCCCGTGCCGCTCGTGTTCCTCTGCCCGCGCCTCGAGGACCTCGCCCCGCTCGAGCTCGACGGGCGCGAGGTCACGGGCGTCCCGGCCGACGGCCTCGTGGTCGACGCCGTGCGCGAGATGGCCTGGGGCCGCGGCGCCGCGCAGGTGTCGTTCCGGTTGTCGAGCCCGGCCCGGCTCGAGCTCCGGCGCGCAGGCGAGCGCGGGGCGCGGCTCGTGTTCGAGGTCCCGCCGCGGCCGCTCGCCCGCGGCGAGGTCAGCGTCGGCGTCGACGTCGGCGCGGCCTCCTCCGGCGCGCGCGACGCGCTCCGCGCCCTGTTCGAGGACGCCGACCGCGCGCTCGCGGTCGGCGACGGGGCCCGCGCGCTCGAGGCGCTCCGGCGCGTCACGACGCGCTTCGCGCACGACGAGGGCGCCGTCGCCGAGGCGAAGCGCCGCGCGGCCGCCGTCTCGGCGCGGGCCGACCGGCTCGCCGAGGTCGCCGGGTGGGCGCGCGCCGAGGCCGAGGCGCTCCCCACGCCCGAGCTCGCGCACGCGGCCCGCTCCGCGCTCGAGGAGCTCGAGCGCGGCTTCGCGGGCACGCCGCAGCTCGAGCGGGCCCGGGCCGAGGCGACGCGCGCCGAGGGGGCCGTCGCGAGCGCGGCCCGGCAGGCGGCCGCGCTGCGCGTGCTCGCGCAGCTCGAGCGGGCGCAGCGCCTGCGCGAGGCCGGGCACGTCGAGCTGGCGCGCCTGCTCTACCAGGCGATCGTCGCGGACAACGACGCGCAGACCGACGGCGTGGCCGAGGCGCAGACGCGCCTGGCCGCCCTCCCGCCGCGCGGGGCCGAGGGGAGGCCGCGGTGACGCTCGGCGTCGGGCTCGAGCTGGGCGGCGACGCCGTGACCGTCGCCGCCGTGCGGCGCCGCCGCGACGGGCTGCGCCTCGAGGCGCTCGCGCGCCTGCCCCTGGCGGCGCTCGCGGAGACGGGCGCGGATGTGACGTCCCCGGCCTCGCTCGCGCGCGCGGCGGCGGCCGAGCTGGCCCGGCGCGGGCTGCCGCGGCGCGGGCTCGTGCTCGGCGTCTCGGGCCGCGACGCGAACATCCGCTACTCGCACCTGCCCCCCATGCCGGCCTGGCGCATGGCGCTCCTGACGCGCCTCGAGGTCGCCGACGTGGCCGAGCGCACGGGCGAGGCGCTCTCGGCCGACTCGCGCGTGCTCCCGGGCGGCGCCGACGGGACCCTCGTGCTCGTGGCGCTCGCCAAGGACGCGCGCGTCCTCGAGGTCGTCGCCGCCTGGCAGGCCGCCGGCGCGGAGGTGGGCCAGGCGACCCCGCTCGCGGTGGCCGTGGGCGACGGCTACCGCCTCCTCGACGACGCCGCGGCCCGCCGCACGACGCTCGTCGTGCACCTCGGGCACGGCTCGAGCGAGGTCGCGCTCGTCGAGCTGGGCGAGCTGGCCTTCGCGCGCAGCGTCGCGCTCGGCGTCGAGGTGGCGGTCGAGCGCGTCGCGCGCGTGCTCGGCGTCGACGAGGCCGCGGCGGCCGAGGCCGTGCGCACGGGCCAGGGCCCCGACGGCGCGCCCCTCGACGAGGACCTCCTGCGCGGCCCGCGCCAGCAGCTCGCGACGATGGTCACCGCGTCGGTCGACTTCGCGCGGCAGCAGCTCAAGCGCAAGAAGCTCACGGTCGAGCACGTCGCGGTCTCCGGGCCCGGCGCGCGCGTGCCGGGCGTCGTCGCGGCGATCGGGGCGGCCGTCGAGGCGCCGGCCAGCGTGTTCGACCCGCTCGAGCACCTCGACGCGGGCGCGGCCGACCGGGCCTCGCGCGACGACGCGGCGGCCTACGGCGTCGAGGCCGCGGCGGCCGTCGGCCTGGCGCTCGCGGCGGCGCTCCCCGGCGCGCGCCCGCTCGACCTCCTCCCGAACCAGCTCAAGGATGCGCGGACCTTCCGGCACCGGACCGTGTGGCTGCGCGCGGCGGGCGGCGTGCTGGCCGCGAGCCTGCTCGTCGGGCTCGGGCTCGGCGTGCGCGACCGCGCGGGCCAGCGCGACCGGCAGGCCGCGCTCGGGCAGGCCAAGGCGGCCGTCGGGCGCCGCCTCGCGGCCCACCAGGACCGCGAGCGCGAGAACGCCGCGCGCGACCAGTCGCTCCGGGCGCTCGCGGAGCGCGCGCAGCCGGGGCTCCAGCTCGCGGCGTTCCTGGGCGCGCTCGGGCGTCGCACCCCCCAGCAGGTCGCCGTCTCGGAGCTCCAGCTCGTGCGCGAGGGCGGCGGGACCCGCTTCGAGCTGCGCGGCACGGTCGACAACGCCCAGGGCGACGCGAGCCTCACGCTGCGCGCGTTCAAGCTCGCGCTCGAGGAGGAGCCGCTCGTCGAGGAGGCGCAGGTGCAGCTCCAGGCGGCCGAGGGCGCCGCGATCGGCTTCCGCGGGACCATCATCCCGCGCGGCGGGCGCCCGGCGCCCGCGGAGGGCTCGTAGTGGACCTCGAGGCGATCTGGCACGACCACAAGCCGTTCATCCTCCAGCTCGGCGCGGGCGCGCTCGTGCTCGCGGTCGGGGCCACGTGGCGCGGGTCCATGACGGCCGAGGCGGCGACGCTCGCGCGCGCGAACGCGTCGCTCCAGAGCGACCTCCTGGACGACCTGGCCCGGCTCGAGGGCGCCGAGGGGCTCGAGAAGGGCCGCGCGCAGGCGCTCGGGGAGCGGCTCGAGCCGGCCGTGCGCGGGGCGCTGGCCTGGCGGCTCGGGGACGGCTTCGCGCTCCCCGCGGGCGAGCGCGCGGCGCAGCTCTACTACGCGGGCAAGGCGGCGGAGGCGGCCAAGGCGGTCGCGACGCACGCGGCCCGCTGGAACGCCCAGGTGCCCACGACGGCCGCGGGGCTCGGGCTCCCGAGCGAGCCCGAGGACGCGCGCGTGCCCGAGGCGCTCGCGCAGGCCGACCTCGCCTCGCGCGCCGTGATCGCGCTGCTCGACGCCGGGGTGCGCGTCGTCACGAAGGTCGAGCCGCTCGAGGCCCGCTACGAGCCGGTCACGCCGCCCGGCGAGGGGGCGCGCTTCCTGCGCGCCGTGCCGGTCCGGCTCGCGTTCGCCGGCGACACGGGGCAGGTCGCGGCCGCGCTCGCGCGGTTCCAGGTCCAGGGGGCGTTCCTCGAGGTCCTGTCGTGCCGGGTCGTGCGCGCGGAGCGCGCCGGCGGGCCGCCGCTCGAGGTGACGCTCGAGGTCCAGGCGCTCGGCTTCGTCGCGGAGGCCCCGGCGTCGGCCGTGGTGGGCGAGGCCGGGCAGGCCAGCGGGCGGCGCCGCCCCCGCTTCACGCGGGAGCGCTGAGCCGTGGGGCTGACCAAGGAGAAGCTCGTGTTCGCGCTCGCGCTCCTGCTCGGGGCCTCGATCGTCGCGGCCGCGGCGCGCGCCCCGGCGGTCGAGGCCGTCCCCGAGGTGCCCGGCGAGGAGGCGGCCCGGCCCTACCGCGCGCTCGAGGTCGACCCGCGCCTCGCGCCCGAGGCCCCGTGGGCGCCGGCCCTCCGCGACCCGTTCCGCCAGGACGACCCGTGGGTCGAGGCGCCGCCGGCGCTCCTGGCCGCCCCGCCCGTCTCGACGTGGCCGCGCGCGCTCCCCGTCGGGCTGACCGACGCGCCGCGCGGCCCGGACGACGTGCTCCTCGTGCCGGCGCTCCCGCGGGGGGACGGCCAGTGACGGCGGCCGCGCCGCGGGCGCTCGCCGGCGCCGTGGCCCTCGCGCTCGGCCTGGCGGCCGGCGCGGCCCGGGGGCAGGAGCCGGCGGTCGACGCCGACCACCGGGCCTTCGACCAGATCCGCGTGGCGGGCTCGGGCGAGACGCTCGAGGGGACGATCCTCGAGGGCCGCGAGGCCGGGGCCCCCAGGCTGCGCTTCCGCACCCCGGCGGGCGTCGTGACCGAGCTGCCGCGCGGGCAGGTCACGATCGTGGCCGAGCGCGAGACCCCCGAGTCGGCGTTCCGGGCGCGGGCCGCGCGCCTGCGCGACGGCGGCGCCCCGGACCTCCACCGGCGGCTCGGCGAGTGGGCGCTCCGGCACGGGCTGCTCGTCGAGGGCGAGGGCGAGGTGCGCCTTGCCGCCGACCGCGCGCAGGACCCGTTCGAGGCGCTCGAGCATCGCGAGCGCCTCGTGGGCCTGCTCGAGGCGCGCCTCGCGTCGCTCGAGGACGGGGCCGCGCGCGACGCGCTGCTCGAGGAGGTCCTGCGCGCGGTCGTCGCGGGCGAGGCCTCGGCCGCGGCGGGGGGCGCCGGGCCGTCCGCGCGGCTCGCGCTCGCGCGCGCCCGCGTCGCGGTCGCGCTCGGGCTG
>JANJTH010000891.1 GCA_024711205.1 Planctomycetota bacterium
CCCGCTACGACGCCGCCCGCGCGGCGACCGCGGGCGCGCTCGCGAGCCTCCGCGACCTCGCGAAGGTCCACGCCGAGCTCTACGTCGCCGACGAGGGCCTCGCGCGGGCCCGCGCGCTCCAGGCGGACGCCCTGGCCGCGCTCGCGCGGGCCGGCGTGGCCGCGGTCCCCTCGGCCGCGGACCTCGAGGCCGGGATCGAGGCCGGCCGCGCGCTGCTCGACGAGGTCGCGGCCGGCCCCGGCGCGGGCGCCCTGGACCTGCCGCCCGCCTGCGAGGCGGCCCGGGCCGCCCTCCTCGCCCACGACGAGGCCGTGCGCGCGGCGCTGTTCGCGGCGCTGCGGCTCGCCCCGCCCGCCGGGCCCGAGGCCCGCCTGGCCCAGGCGGGCGTCGAGGCGCTGGGCGAGCTCGAGCGCGAGGTCGCGCAGGCCGAGCGGCGCGTCCAGGGCGCGCGGCTCGCCGACCGCCTCCTCCGCGTCGCCCGGGATCTGGCCGCGCGGCTGCGGGACGAGCCGCTCGGCGGGCGCGACGCCCTGCGGAGCCGGCGGCTCGAGGGGGCCGTCGTCGCGCGCGGGCTCGTGCAGCGCGCGGCCGAGGCCGACCCGGCCGCCCCCGGCCTCGACGAGGCGCGGCGGGCGGCGTCGTTCGTCCACGGCTGGATGCTCCTCGGCGTGAAGGCCTATCAGGTGTTCGACGTCGAGCTGCGCGACGCGGCGCGCTTCGCGCCGGACGACCTCGCGGCGCTCGCCGCCGAGCGCAAGAAGAACTGGGACCAGACCCAGGGCCTCCGCCGCCGGATCGAGCGCGCCGGGGTCCTCCAGATCCAGATCCGCTCGGGCCAGGTCGAGGTGCGCGGCGTGGCCGACGACGTGCTCCAGACCGAGCTCGCGACCTACACGCGGCAGATCGACCTGCTCGAGCGGACCGCGGGGCACCCCTACCTCGACGACGAGCTCGACGCGCTGCGCGTCTCCCGGCTCGCGTCCATGCGCGCCCGCGTGGAGGAGCTCCGCGGCCTGATCGCGGCGAAGGCCGAGGAGGACGCCCGCGCGCGCGAGGCCCCGCCGCCCGGCGCCCCGGGGGAGTGACCCCCCCTACAGGAAGGACCCCGTGCTCGCCGGGGAGACCGTCCCCTGGGGCGGGGGCGGCGGGGGCGGCGGCGGCGGCGGCGGCGGCGGCGGATCGTTCGTGTTCGTGTTCGTGTTCGTGTTCGTGTTCGTGTTCGTCGAGCCGCCCGAGGAGTTGCTCGACGTCTCGGTCGTGAGCGACTGGGGGGTCGTCCCCACGCCGTTCGCGAACAGGCCGCCCCCGCCCAGCGCGTCGCCGGGCACGCTCGACGTGGAGCCGGTGAAGAACACGTCGATCGTGGTCGTCCCGCCGCCCCCCTCGCCGCTCGTCCCCGGCGGCGCACCGCCGCTCGTCGGCTCCGGCCCCGTGCCCCCGCCGCCGGCGTCCGATCCGAGCTGGGAGACGACCCCCTCCATGGCCGCCACGAGGGCGGGGTCGCCCGTGTACTGCGCGACGAGGTTCGCGAGCCCGAGCTCGGTGACCGACTCGCCCCGCGTCACGGCCTCCATGAGCGGCCCGACCTGCGCGGGGTCGGCGCCGGCCATGACCTGCGCGATCGCCTGCACGAGGACCGGGACCGCGGGCGCCGTCCCGACCGGGGCCTGGCCCGAGAACGAGGTCACGGTCTCGGTCCCCGTGAGGTTGCCCTGGGCGTCGTAGACGGGCACCGTGAGGGTGACCGTGACCGTGACCGGCGACGACGACCCCGCCGTCGTCCACGCCCCGGTCGGGCCGACCCCGAGCTCCTGCCCGGGCTGGAGTTGGACGGTCGTCGTCGTGAGGATCCCCGTGCCCGGGTCGAGGTGCGTGAGCCGGATCGTCGGCGCGTCCGCCCCGGCGCTGCCCGGGCTCACCGCGGCCTCGCCCTGGCGCAGGTTCAGCACGAGCGACCCGAACGCCGCCTCGATCACGGTCCCGCGCTTCATCTCGAGCCGGACGCCGAGCACCTCGACGACCGACGAGGCCTCGCCGATCGAGACGACCCGCATGCTCGTGTGCTCGAGGAGCGTGAGCTGCGACCCGCCCACCTCGACCTTGCCCTCGGCGAAGTCGCCCAGCTTCGCGTCGTCCCGCTCGACGAGCGGCGCCTGTTCCCCTCGGGCCACGCTCACCGCCGCGGGGGCGGCCTGGCGCTCGATGCTCGCGTCGCCCTCGATCATCTCGAGCCGCGAGTCGCCCGCCTGCGGCCGCGCCTCCGCGGGCGGCGGCGGGCCCCAGGGCAGCCCGAGCGCGGTCGTCGCGTCGAGGCGTCGCGTCCCCCGGGCCTCGTCCTCGCGGCGAAGCGTCGCGGGGCCGTCGACGACGAGGAACGGGCCGTCGCGCCGCAGCGCGACCTCGCCGTCGCCGTCGCGCAGGCCGCGCTCGAGCAGGAGCACCTTGCCCCCGAGCCGGAGCACGAGCGACGGCTTGTGGGCCGGGCCGGGCCACACGAGCCGCTCGCCCGCCTCGAGGCGGCTCACGAGCGCGGGGTCGCCCGCGAGGCGGCGCAGGTCCGCGGGGCCCGCGGGCGGCCCGGCCGGCGGCGGGGGCGGCTCGTCCGCGGCCGCCCGGCGCTCGACGAGCGAGAGCCCCGCGAACACGAGCGCCGCGCCCGCGGCGACGACGAGCAGCTCGCGGGCGCCGCGGCCCGCGGAGCGCCCACCGGGGCCGCGCTCGACGCTCCGGTTCCCGCCTCGCTCCACGGCCACCTCCCGCGCTCGCCCGCGGGCGGCGCGCCCGATTCGAGTCTAGGCAGGGGGCTCGCCCGCCTCAAGGGCGGGGCCCGCGCCGTAGGTCCGGTAGGGGGCCCGCTCGAGGTGCCCGTTCAGGACGAGGCCGACGAGCCGGGCGCCGACCCCGCGGAGCTGCGCGAGGCTCGCGCCGACCTCGCGGCGCCGGACGACCCCGACCCGCGCCACGAGCAGGACGCCGTCGGCGCGGACGGCGAGCTGGCTCGCGTCCGCGAGGTCGAGCGCCGGGGGCCCGTCGATCACGACGGTCGCGAACCGGGCGCGCGCGGCGTCGAGCGCGCGCCCGAGCGCACCGCCGGACAGGAGGTCGCTCGGGTTGATCGACGTGGGGGGACCGGCCGGGAGCAGGCTGACCCGCTCGAGCGCGGTCGGCCGGACGACCTCGTCGAGCTCGCGCTGGCCGAGGAGGAGCTGCGCGAGCCCGTCGGGCCGCCCGTCGACGCCGACGAGCGGGCCGAGCCGCGGCCGGCGCAGGTCGCCCTCCACGAGGAGCACCGGCCCGCCGGTCCGCGCGAGCGCGGCCGCGAGGTGCGCCGCGCACAGGGTCTTGCCCTCGCCCGGGACGGCGCTCGTCACGACGAGCGTCGCGCGCTCGGGGCCGCCGAGCGCGTGGAGCGCGTTCGTGCGGAGGAGCCGGAAGGCCTCCCCCACCGCGCTCGCGCTCGCGTCGTCCGAGGCCGCGCGCAGGAGGGCCCGCTCGTCCTGGCGCGGGGCGAGCGGGGGGATCCGCGCGAGCACGGGCAAGGCGGCGGCCGCCGCCAGGTCGTCGTCGGGCCGGAGCGTGTCGTCGACGTGGTCCCAAGCGAGGACCGCGCCCACGCCGAGCGCGAGCGCCCCGAGGGCGATCCCGACCAGCGCGAGCGGGGTGAACGGCGACGCCGGCTCCCGGGGCACCTCGGCCGGCGCGAGCACGGCCGCGGCGAGCTGGACCTGCGCGCGGCCCTCGACGCGCCACTGGCTCGCGCGCACGGCCTCGAGCTCGCGCTCGTGGAGCGCGACCTCCCGGACGAGCCGCCCGTGGTCGGCCTGCAGCTCGCCGAGCAGGAACCGCTCCCGCTCGAGCGCCGCGAGCAGGCGCTCGACCTCGACCCGCTCGCCCTCGAGGACCGCGCCGCGCCGCCGGAGCTCCTCGAGGCGCCCCTGGGTCAAGCCGCGCAGCCCGCCCTGCGCCGCCTCGAGCTGGGCGCGCGCGAGCTCCTCGAGCAGGTGCACCTCCGGGTGCGCCGGCTCGAGCGCGGCCCGCGCCCGCGCGAGCGCGCCCCGCGCCTCGAGGAGCGGGGCGAGCAGGTCCTTGGCCTGCGCCAGCAGCCCGAGCCGGCCGAGCATGACCTCCGGCGCGTCCGGGCCCCCCGGCCCGAGGTTCGCGGCCACGGCGCTCGCCTCGGCCGCGATCGAGGCGCGCTCGACGTCGACCCGCGCCGCGCGCGCCTCGAGCTCCCCCGAGCGGACCGCGAGGGCCTCGCCGCGCGCCCCGAACGAGACCTCGCCGTGGCGGGCCAGGAACTCCTCGCGCCGGGCCTCGGCGGCGCGCAGCGCCGCGTGCGCGGTCTCCTCGCGGCGACGCCCGAGCTCGTGCTGGAGGCGGTAGCGCTCGCCCAGGAACTCGTTCGAGCTGCGCACGTAGACCTCGAACAGCGCGTTCACGCGCGCCGCGGCCCGCTCGGGCGACGGGTCCCAGCCCGAGACCTCGACGAGGAACGTGTTGCGGACCGGGCGGACCACGACGTGGTCGAGGAACCGCTCGAGCGCCTCGTCGCGGTCCCGGCCCGGCGCGACCTCGGCGCCCTCGACCCGGGCCACGGCCCCGGCGAGCACCCGCTCGCTCGTGAGCAGCTCGACCTGGCTGAAGAAGGCCCGGGTCGCGGCGCCGGCGGCGCGCTGGTCCTCGCCCGCGTCGAGGTCGACGTTGAGCCCGACCTGGAGCAGCCCGCGCGCCTCGTAGCGGTCGGGGCGCAGGGCCAGGCGGAGCAGGACGGCCGCGGCGGCGAGCCCCGCGATCGCGAGCGCCTGCGGCCAGCGCCGCCGCGTCGTCGCCGCGGCCCGCCGCAGGACGAGCCAGGCCGCCTGGAGCTCGCCCGGCCGGTCGACCGCGCTCACGCCCCGCCGCCCCGCGGCCCGCGCGCGCTCACCACACGGTCTCCGGCACGTACACGACGTCGCCCGGCTGGAGCGGGTAGTCGGAGGCCTGCGCCTCGCCGCTGAGGATCTGGCGGAGCGGGATCGCGAGGCGGGTCCCTTCGCCCCCCCGGTAGCGCAGGACCTCGACGCCGTCGAGGTCGGCGAGCCGCGTCAGCCAGCCCGCGGCCGCGATCGCCTGGACGACGGTCAGGCCGGCGCTCGGCAGGTCGATCGGCCCGCTCGTCCCGACGCCCTCGCCGACCAGGTAGACGCGGCGGCGCTCGGGCACGAACACGACGTCGCCCGGGGCGAGCGCCCGGTCGAGCGGGGCCGGGGCCGCCTCGCCCCCGCCGCGCAGGAGCTGGAGGTCGGCCGCGCTCGCGGCGGGGGTGAGCCCGCCCGCGTGGAGCAGGAGCGAGGCCACGGTCGCGCCGGGGCGGAGGGGGAAGGCGCCCGTGCGGCCGACCTGCCCGAACGCGTAGACCGCGGGGAGCCGGGGGACGACGAGCACGTCGTCGGGGCGGAGCGGGGCCGCGAGCCCGGCCGGCCGCGCCGCGAGCAGCTCGTCGTGGGTGAAGTGGTAGGCGCGGGTCCGGCCGCCCTCGCGGCGGAGGAGCGCGAGGCGCGCCACGTCGGCGTCGTCGAGCAGCCCGCCGCACAGCGCGAGGAGGTCGAGGCAGTCGAGCGCGCGCTCGGGGGGGAGCGGGTGGAGGCCGGGCTCCGCGACGCGCCCGACCACCCGGGCGGTCGCGGGGCTCGACTCGAGCAGGCGGACCTGGACCTGCGGGCGGCGCGCGAGCGCGCGCAGGGCGGCCGCGACGGCCTCCGCCGCCTCGACCTCGGTCAGGTCGGCCACGGCGAGCGGCCCCACCTGGAGGAGCGGGAGCCGCCCGTCGGGCCCGACCCGCCGCTCCCCGCTCAGCTCCGGTCGGCCGTAGACGTCGAGCGCGAGGAGGTCGCCCGCGCGCAGCCGCGCGGCCGGGGTCGGGCGGTCCGCCGGGACGAGCAGCGCGGCGAGCCCGAGCTCCGGCGTGAGGCTCGAGGCGAGCGCGGCGATCGCGTCGAGCTCGGGCGTGGGCGAGGGCGCGCCGGCCGCCGCGACCGCGCGCGCCTGGAGGAAGGCGTCGTCCTGCTGCCAGTCGGTCGCCGGACCGGGGCCAGGCCGCGCCGGCGCGGCGCGCTCGGGCAGGCCCCGGCAGCCCGCCGCGAGGGCGGCGCCGGCCAGGAGGGCCGCCAGGACGACGTGGGTGGCCCGCCGCATGGCGTAGTCCTATCATTCCCGGGCGCGGCGGAGGGGCCCCGGGGGCGGCCCGCCGCGGCGGACGGCCCGATGCCCCCGGCGCGCCCCGAACCCTGGCCGTCCTCGCCGCGGCGCGCGCCGCCTGCGCACCCCGGCTGGTGGCTCGCGCTGGGGGTCGTCGCGCTCGCCCCCTGGCTCGACGCGGAGCCGACCTGGCCCGCGCTGTTCGGCGCGCTCGTCGCGGCCCTCGGCGCGGCGCTCGGGCTC
>JANJTH010000921.1 GCA_024711205.1 Planctomycetota bacterium
CGGCGCCGGGCGGCTCGCCGGCGCCCCGGGCGCGGCCGCGTCCGTCGCCTGGCTCGACGCCGACCGCGCCCCGGGCGCGCTCGGCGTGCGGGCCCGCCGCCCGGGCGACCGCTTCTGGCCGCTCGGCGGCCCTGGAACCCGGTCGATCAAGCGGTTCTTGATCGACCACAAGGTGCCCCGCCCCGCGCGGGCGGGGACACCGATCGTGACGCTCGACGACCGGCCCATCTGGATCGTTGGCCACAGGATCGACGAGCGATACAAGGTGACCCCCGAGACGGCGCGCATCCTCGAGCTCAGGATCGCGCCCTCGGGCGAGAAGGAGTGGCTGCCGTGACCGAAGAGACGACCCAGCTCGCGCCCGCCCCGGGCATCGCCGCGACCGACGCCCCGTCGGCCGAGGCCACGGAGCAGCCCCACGCCGAGGCCGCGCACGCGGACGCGGCGGCGGCGGCCGAGGCGGCCGAGGCCGTCGACGGCGGGCACGACGTCCCCGATGACGACGTGGGTGACGCGGGCGAGGCCAAGGCCGAGGCCCCGAAGGCGGAGGAGGCCGAGGAGGCCGAGCCCGAGGAGGAGCCGGCGACGCCCGAGGAGCGGGCGCGCCGCGCCGGCGAGGGCCGGTTCCTGGCGGCGGTCGGCTTCCAGCGCGTCGTCGACGGGCTCAAGGCGCACTGCCAGGGCCAGCTCGGCCGCCAGACCCTCCAGCGCATGCGGCTCCTCCACGACGCCGAGGCGATCCGGACCTGCCTCGAGCAGACGGCGGAGATGGGGCCGTTCTCGCAGCGCCCGCTCGACCTCTCGCGCGCGCACGACCTGCGCGGGCTGCTCGCGCGCGCCGCGAAGAACCCCGAGGCGGCGCTCGACGGCAAGGACCTCCACCGGGTCTGGTCGACGCTCGCCACGGCGCGCGACGTGAAGGCCCTGATCGACGGGCTCGACGCCGAGCAGGCCCCGCGCCTGCGCGCGCTCGCCGGCCACCTCGCCCTCGACGCGGTGTCCGACCTGCTCGAGCGGCTCGACCGCTCGATCGACCGCCAGCGGGCCGAGCTGCACGGGCGCGCCAGCGACGCACTGTTCGCGCTCCGCAACAAGATGCGCGACGTGCGCGAGCAGATGGAGCGCGTGCTCCACGAGGTCACGCAGAAGCCCGAGGTCGCGACGGCGCTGTTCAACCCGCGGCCCCTCCCGCGCGGGCCGAAGCTCGTGCTCGCGTTCAAGGGGACGAAGGGCCAGAAGACCGAGCTCCCGGTCCCGGGCACGATCGTGGCCCGCGGGCAGAAGGGCGCGATCCTCTACCTCGAGCCCGAGGCCACGGCCGAGCTCGCCAAGCAGGTCGAGGCGCTCCAGGCCGAGGCCCGGGTCGAGGAGCAGCGCGCGGCGCTCGAGCTGACCCGCCAGGTCGTCGCGCACGCCGAGGTCCTCGGCCGCGTGTGCGGCACGCTCGGCTGGCTCGACTTCACGCAGGCGAAGCTCCTGTTCGCGCGCGCCCACGGGCTCTCGATCCCCGAGGTCACGGCGGACGGCGCGCTCGAGCTCCACGACGCGTTCCACCCGTTCATGACCGCGCCGGCCCGCGGCAAGCAGGGCGGGGCGGCCGAGAAGCAGGGCGAGCGGCAGGCCGTCTCGTTCAGCCTGGGCCTCGGCCTCGGCCACGACGTGCTCGTGCTCTCGGGCCCGAAGCAGGGCGGCAAGACGACGACGATCCGCGCCGTCGGCCTGTGCGTCGCCATGGCCCAGTGCGGGCTGCCGATCCCGGCCAAGGCCGGCAGCAAGCTGCCCGTGTTCGAGCGGCTGATCGCCGACATCAGCGAGGGCCGCGGCGGCCAGGCCGGGCGCTCGGCGTTCGCGGCCAGCGCCCAGCGGCTGCGCGAGGTGCTCGACGCGCCGACGCGCTCGACGCTCGTGCTGCTCGACGACGTGGGCGCCGGGACCGACCCGGCCGAGGGCGCGGCGTTCGCGCAGGCCGTCCTCGAGCGCCTGCTGACCGCGGGCGCGAAGGTCCTCGCCGCGAGCCCGCTCCGCGCGCTCCACGCCTGGGCCACGGGCACCCCGCGCGCCGAGAACGCGGCGCTCGGCTTCGACCGCGAGACGGGCCACCCGGCCTTCCGGCTCTCGGTCGGCCACCCCGGCACGACCGCGACGCTCGAGACGCTCGACCGGCTCGGGCTCCCGGGCGACGTGATGTCCCGGGCGCGCGAGCTGCTCGCCCACGGCGGCGACCGCCCGACCGACGCGCTGCTCCAGAACCTCCAGGCCCTCGAGGCGAAGGCCCGCGAGGAGGCCGACAAGGCCGAGACGCTGCGGCGCGGCGTGCTCGCCGAGAAGAAGCTGCTCGAGGAGGAGCGCCACGGGCTCGAGACGCGCAAGAAGGCGATCTCCATGGAGTCCGACATGGAGCTCGAGGAGCGGTTCGTGGCCTTCCAGAAGGCCGTGCGCGAGGCGATGCAGGCCCTCGGGGGCCACGGCGACGATGTCGCCGCGCGCATGAAGGAGCTCCAGGAGAAGGTCGACGCCGTGATCGCGCACACCCCGCTCGAGCAGCGGCGGCGCGAGTTCGCGAGCTCGCTGCGCAAGGGCGACCGGGTCTACGTGATCAAGGTCGGCCAGGTCGGCGAGGTCGCCAAGATCGAGCGCGACAAGGCGAAGCTCAAGGTCGTCGTGGGCTCGTTCCCGTTCGACCTCACGTTCGATGACGTCTCGTGGGTCGAGAAGCGGATCGTGATGGCCGACAAGCCGTCCGCCCGCGGGGCCGGCGCCGCGGCGGCCGAGGGCGAGGCGCCCAAGGACGACAAGAACGACGAGTACGGGTTCCGGAAGGGCCAGCGGCCGGTGAACTTCCAGGCCGACTTCGGCGCGCGCCCGCGGGGCGGCCCGGGCGGCGGCCGGGGTGGCCCCGGCGGCGGCCGCGGCGCGGGTGGCCCCG
>JANJTH010000925.1 GCA_024711205.1 Planctomycetota bacterium
GGGGGGGTTGTGCTAGGTGCGGCGTCTCCGCGAGGCCCTTCGCGCGCGTTGCTGCTTCCGGCGCGCGGTGTGGGCCACAACTAACAAAGCGTCGGTTGGGGTGTGGGGTGGGGGGGGGGGTGCCGGCGGGGGGGGCGCCCCCGCCCGCCCCCCCCCCCCCGCCTCTCGCTCAGTCCTCGTCCACGTTGTAGAGCTTGGCCTCCACGTCGCGGATCGAGACGATCCGGGCCGAGACGAGGATCAGGAGGCTCGCCGTCTCGTTCAGCTCGCCGTCGCGGCTGAACAGCCGGTTGAGGAGCGGGACGCGGTCGACGAACGGCACGCCCGAGTGCTCCTCCTTGGCCGTGATCTGGCGGAACCCGCCCAGGAGCGCCGTCCCACCGTCGGGCAGCGTCACCGAGGTGAACGCCTCCTGGAGCGTGATCTGCGGGACCTCGATGTTCACGTTGATCGCGGCGTTCGAGATCGTGCCCAGGTTCACGGCGATCTGCTGGAAGGTGCCGCCGACGAGGCTCGCGAGCGTCGGGCGCACGTCGAGCGTGATGTACTTGCGGTCCGACGAGATCGTCGGGCGCACGTCGAGGACGATCCCCTCCTGGAAGATCTCGATCACCGGGTCGGCGACCTCGGCCACGACGAGGCCCGTGCCGCCCGAGGAGAGCTCGTAGTCGGAGATGTACGCCCGCTGCGTGATCACCGACACGTGGACGCGCTGGCGGTTCGCGGCCGTGATCGTGGGCGCGTGGACGATCTTGCGCCGCCCGTTCTCCTCCTCGGCCCGGATGATCGCGCTGATCTGGAACGGATCGAGGATCGAGGCCTGGAGGAACGAGCCCTTCTGGTTGTTCGGCACGCCCGACACGGCCGCGTTGTTGAGGCGCGTGCCCTGGAGGAACGCCGCGCCGCCGTCGAGGACGTGCTCGGTCCGGCCGCCGAACATGCTCGAGCCGAACAGGTTCGTGCCCGCGGGCGTGACGAGCGAGTTGCCGACGCCGACCCGGCTCGCCCGCGAGCTCGGGCTGGCCGGCGACGGGATCTGCCGACCGAAGCCGAGGTCGTCGGCCGGGCGGAGCTGGCCCGTCGAGGGCACGCCGGGGTCGAGCACGAGGTTCGGCGTGTGGCCGAACGTGGGCGAGCCGAGGCCGAGGCCGCGGAAGTCGACGCCGACGTCGCGCAGGAAGTCGTCGGTCATGTTGATGAACCGGGCCTCGACCTGCACGAACAGCCCGGTGTTCCGGCGCAGGTTCCGGAGGACCTCGCGGAGCTGCCCGTGGATCTCGCGGGTCTGGTTGACGATCACCTGGCCCTTGTGGATCTCGATCGTGGCCGGGTCCTCCCAGGCGTCCTCGCCGACCGCGTTGCGGAGGATCTCCTCGAGCTGATCGGGCTCGATCACCGTGCCCTCGGCGTCCTCCGCCTGGTCGAAGCTGAACGCGCCCGCGCCGCCCGCGCCGCCGCCGCCGCCGCCGCCGCCGCCGCCGCCCTGGTTCCCCGCGACGCGGATCCGGTCACCGGGGAAGTCGGGGATCCGCGAGAGGAGGTCCTGGACGTCGTAGATCTCGAGGTTGTACTGCCCGCGCGCCTCCTCGGGCGGCGTGATCATGAGCGTCTCGTTCGCGAAGGTCATCGCGAGCTGCGTCTGCTCGAGGATGATCTTGAGCGCGTCCTCGAGCGGGATGTCCGTCAGGCGGAGCTGGACGGTCGTCGCCTCCTGATCGACCGCCGACGAGACCGTGATGTTCAGGCCCGTGATGTCCTGGAGGAACGTCACGACCTCGGCGAAGGGCGTCTGCGGGAAGTTGAGCGTGACCTTGCGCGACTTGAGGACCTGCCGGTAGTCGCGGACCCAGTCCGGCTCCTGCTCCTCGGCCTCGGCGATGCCGGGCTGGCGCTGGCGGACGATGTCCCACCGGTCCTTGCCGGGGAAGATCACGACGCGCCGGGGCATGTAGGGGACGCCCAGGTCCTCGATCGCGAGCCGCTCGCCCTCGTGCTCCTCGAAGTTGCGGTCGTAGGTCCGCTCGCGCGCCCGGTAGTGACGGTTCTCGACCGTGAGCTCGCGGAGCTTGATCGCGTCGTCGTTGCCCGGGTCCTGCGCGAGGACCTCGTCGATCGTGCGCTCGGCCTCGTCGAACTTCTGGAGCTGGAGCAGGTCGAACGCCTTGCGCACGAGCTGCTCGGTCTTGGCCTGCCGCTCGCGGCGGTAGCGCTCCTGCTCCTCGGTCGCCTGGCGGAGCGCGCGCCGCTCGCGCTGCTCGGCCTCGGCCAGGTCCTGCTCGCGCTGGAGCCGGCGGGCCTGGACGACGTAGCGCCGGGCGCCGTCCTCGAAGCCCTGCGTGTCGACCTTGAAGGGGAACCAGCGGATCTTCTCGAGCACCTGCTCGAAGCGCGTGATCGCGCGCGCGTACTGCGCGCGCTTCATGAGCTCCTCGCCGTCCGCGTAGATCCGCTTGAGCTCGGCCCGCTCCATCTCGATCGAGACCTCGCGCTGCTCGCGGAGCAGCTCGGAGACGGTCTCGAACTCGGCCTGGCGGTCCCCCGCGAGGAGCTGGGCGCGCAGGAGGTAGGCCCGCAGCTCGGGGTCGTTCGGGTAGGCGTCGACGGCCCGCTGGAACGACTCGGCGGCCTTCCGGTAGTCGAACGCCTCGAAGTAGCGGAGGCCCGTCTTGTAGTAGTGGCGCGCGATCGAGCGCTGCTCCTGCTCGCGGAGCCCGAGGTCGGCCGCCAGCTCGTCGAGGAGCCCCCCCTTTCCGCCCTGGCCGGGCTGGTCCGGCGGGGGCGCCCCGGGGCGCGTCGGGTCGCCGACGGGGGCCTGCCCTCCCCGGGCGGGCGCGCTCGGGTCGGCCGGGGCCGCGGGGCGGGCGCCCGCGGGCGCGTCCTCGCGCGCCACCTCGGGCTCGGGCGAGGCGCACGCCGCGAGCGACAGGGCGAGCCCTGCGCAGGCGGCGGGGAAGACCGCGCGCGTCCTGGCCGGGAGCGACGGGCGGTGACCGCCTCGGACGGGGTGGTGGAGCCGCTTCAAGGTGACCTCCCGTGCGCGGGGCCTGCGCGCCGCCCCACGCGTCGAGCTCGACGCGATCGAGAAGGCTAGGGACGACCTGTCACCGGGCCGTCACCGGCCCGTCCGTGTCGTCCCCGCGCCCGCCGGACTCGGGCGACCTTCTAGCACGGCCGCCGCGGCGGGATCAAGCCCTTTCAGCCGAGCGCCTTGCGGCGCGCGGCCCGGCCCCGGGCCGTCCCGAACCGCGCTGCCCGCCCCCGGGCAGCGCCGAGGGCGAGGGCCACCGCCCCGAGGACCGCCCAGCCGGCCGCGCCGCCCGCCGCCGGGCGGGCGAGCCCGCAGCCCGAGGCGATGTGCACGAACTCGGGCTCGCGGGCCTGCTCCATGCGCGCCCGGAGCGCGGCGAGGTGGGCGCGCGTGTAGGGGTCGAGCCGCTGGGCGAGGGCGCCCTCGAAGCGCCGCTCGAGCTCGCCCAGGCGCGACCACGCGAGCTTGCTCGCGACGGGCGGGGCGATCCCCTCGGCGAGCGCGAGCTGGGTCAGGCGGCGCACGTAGGTGTCCTGGAGCCCCTGGCGCATGGCCGAGACCGCGGGGTCGAGGGCGGTCGCGCCCTCGCGCGGCCGGTCGAGCTCGCTCCAGAGGGCCGCCTCGAGCGTCTCGAACAGCTCGGGGAGCGTGAGCGGGGTCTCGCCCGCGCCGGGGCGGCGCTCGTTCTCCCACAGGCGCGCGAGCGCGTCGTCGGCCGTGAGCAGGAACAGCGCGCGCGTCTGCATCTGGAGCACGCGGTCCTCGAGCGAGTAGTCGAGCGCGGCGTCGTCGTCGGGCGACGCCCAGTCGGCCCACCGGCTCGCGGCCGCCTTGGCGCGCAGCTCGGGCGGGACGGCGAAGGCCCGCGCCGAGAACACGTTCTCGCACACCCACCGGAGCGCGCGGCGCTGCTCGTCGGCGGTGACCGGCGCGATCGGGGGGCGGGCCTTCGGGTCGCCCTTGTGGTCGCGGGCGAACCGGAGCCCGCCGACCACCCGCGCGACGAACTGCCCCGACATGCCCAGCTCGAACAGGGTGGCGTCGAGCGCGCGGCGCAGGCGCGACCAGCTCTCGCCGTCGGCGACGGCGCGCCGCTCGAGCTCGGCCCACAGCGTCGTCACGGTGGCGAGCCGGTACTCGGCGAACCGGACGGGGTCCCGGCCGAGGTCCCAGCGCGTGATCCCGGGGTCCGGGGCGCCGGTGTCCTCGTCGGTCCCGTATGGGAGGCCCTGCTCGGCCACCTTGCGGGGGATCGCCTTGAGCTCGTCGCTGCCCTCCTCGACGAGGGCGTAGCCGTACTCGACCGCCACGTGGTCGTAGGGGCCGACGGCGCCCGTCATGAAGCGCCCCTGGACCTTGCCGTCGACGCCGAGCGCGAGGTTCACGGGGTGGTAGTCCATGACGGAGGCCGAGAGGACCTCGGGGCGCTCGGGCGCGTTCGCGGCGTCCAGGTCGAGCCAGGTCGAGGCGGCGAAGTTGTGGCGCAGCCCGAGCGTGTGCCCGACCTCGTGCATGACGGTCTCCTGCACGACCTCGAACAGGAACCGCTCGAGGTCGGGGCCCGCCTTGCCGGCGGCGGCGAAGTCGCCGAGCGCGAGGCGAGCCAGCGCGACCTGGTGCGGGACGACCTCGCCGAGCCGGCAGTCGGCGCCGCGCCGCGCGGTCGGGCGGGCCGCGGCGCGCGCCGCGGGGGGCGTCGCCGTCGCGAGGGAGAGCGCGGGCGCGCGCTGCTCGGGGCCGTCGGGGGCGTCGCGCCCGGGGGCTGCCGAGGGCGGGGGCCGGCCCCCCCGGCGGGCGCCGCGCGGCGCCCCAGCCCGCGGGGCGGGGGCGGGGGGCCGGGGGGG
>JANJTH010000928.1 GCA_024711205.1 Planctomycetota bacterium
CAGCCCGGTCGACACGAGCACGAGCGCGAGCCCGCCCAGCCCGCGCGCCGCGCGCCGATCGCCCGCGCCGAGCGCGGCCGCGAGGGGCAGCGCGGCGGCCGCGCGCGCGAGCGCCGGCAGGCGCGCCAGGTTGCCCGGCGCGGCCAGGACCGTCCGCCAGGCCACGGCCACGTCGTGGCGCGGCAGGAGCACCTCCTCGACCCGCACGAACGCCGCGCCCCGCGCGGGCTCGCGCGGGGTCTGCGGCGCCTCCCCCGGCGCGGCCGTCACGAGGTCAGGTCGCCTTCGATCCAGCCGCGCGGGACGAACTGCGCGGGCAGGCCGACCTCGTCGTCGTAGGCGGCCAGGAGCTCGTTCCAGGCCCGCCCGTCGAGCCCGGCGTCGCCCCGCCCGAGGAGCTTCGGGAGGAGCTGCCGCGCCCGCTCGGCCCGGCGCGCGTACGCCTTGCGGACCCGCTCGGCGAAGGCCGCGACCTTCTCCGGCTCGTTGAACAGGCGCTGCGCGGCCTGATCGATCCAGCCCTGCCGCTCGGCGTCGTCGACGACGAACCGCACGAGGGCCGTCGCGGTCGCCGGGTGCTCCAGGTCCTCGAGCGCGGCGAAGGCCTCGCCGTCGAGCGCGTGCACGCCGTCGAACCCGATCGTCGAGGACGCCCCGGCCGGCTCCTCCTCGTAGACGAGCTCGACCTTGCCGAGCACGAGCCGGGCGCCGTGCCCGAGGAAGGCGACGCGCACCCGGTGCCCGTCGAGGAGCGTGCCGAACCGGCTGCCCGCGTCGCGGACGGCGATCCGCCCGTGGTAGCGGACGAGCGTCGCGTGGAGGCGCGACACGGTCCGGCTGTCGAGGAGCACGTGGCTCCCCTCGTCGCGCCCGACCGTCCAGAACACGCGGTCGCCGAGCTCGATCGTGCGCGGCTGCGGCTCGCCCTTGACGACCTGCAGCCGCGCGCGCGCCTTCGGCGCCCGGAGCGCGAGCTGGGCCGGGAAGCGGTCGCGCGCGCCCTCCCACCAGGCGAGCCAGGCCTCCACGTCGTCGCCCAGGTTCTCGTGCGTGAGCGAGAACAGGCGCATGGGGACCTGGTTGCGCGCCCGGCGCAGGCGGGCCTCGAGCTTCTTGCCGAGCTGCTCGGCCACGTCGCCCCCGAGGTGCGGGAGCACGGCCGCGCGGGCGGCGGCGGCCCGCCGCGGGATCGCGTCGGGCGCGAGGTCCTCGAGGAGCGCCACGATCACGCGCTTGTCGCCCTCGTCGACGAGCGCGCGCAGGACGGGCTCGGCGACCTCGCTCACGCGCAGCACCTCGACCGCGAGCTTGCGCGTCGTGTGGGCCGCGGACATCGACAGCCCCGCGTCGCGGAACGTGCAGGCGACCCGCCCGAAGCGCACGGGGTCCCCGTCCTTGAGCACGACCTCCCGGACCCGCATGTCCGAGACCCACGTCCCGTAGGAGCTGCCCTCGTCGCGCAGGAGGAACCCCGACTTCGTCCGCTCGACCACGGCGTGGCGCCGCGACACGGACGGGTCCGCGAGCGCGACGGCGCAGCCCGGGTCGCGGCCGACCGCGAACGAGCGCCCGCCCACGAGCGCGTGGACGACCCCGCCCTCGCCCTCGAGGCGCGGGACGTCGACCGTCGCCCCGGCGAGGACCTGCTCGAGCGCGCGGGCGGCGCCCTCGGCCGTCGCGAAGCGGAACCGCCGCTCCGGGTCCATCATGCGGAGGAGCACGTGCTCGAGCGCCGGCGGCGCGTCGGGCACGAGCGCGCGCGGGCGCTCGAACTCCCCCTCCGCGGCCTTGCGCGCGATCGCCTGGGCGTTGCCCCCCGGGAACGGGAGCACGCCGGTCAGGAGGTGGTAGAGCGTCGCCCCGGCGGAGAACACGTCGGCCCGCGCGTCGACCTGGTGGTCGCCCCACTGCTCCGGCGCCATGTAGTGCGGCGTGCCGAGCGCCTGGCCGGGGAGGCTCAGGCCGTCGTCGACCGAGACGGCCTTGGCGAGCCCGAAGTCGAGCACCTTGACCGCGCCCGAGCGCGCGAGCATGACGTTCGCGGGCTTGATGTCGCGGTGGATCACGCCCTTCGCGTGGGCGGCGGCGAGCGCGAGGCACACGTCGCGGGCGATCCGGGCGGCCTCGAGCGGCGGGAAGGCGCCGCGCGCCGCGAGGGCCGCGTCGAGCGGCTCGCCGTCGACGAACTCCATGACGAGGTGCGGGTGGTCGCCCTCGGCGTCGACCGCGAACAGGCCGACGATGTTCGGGTGGTCGAGGCCCGCGAGCACGCGGGCCTCGCGCTCGAAGCGGCCGCGCCACTGGCGGTTCTTGGCCTGCTCGGGCGCGAGGAACTTGACGACGCCCACGGTCACGGCGCCCGTGGGCTCGGCGCGCCGGCCCAGATACACCGAGCCCATGCCCCCCTGGCCGATCTTGCGCTCGACCACGAAGCCCGACCACGCGGTCCCCACGAGCGGGTCGGCGTCGGCGCCCTCGCCGCCGTCCGGGCCGGCGTCCATGAGCGTGACGTCGGCGGCGTCCGCGGGCGCCCCCCCCGCGGGCTCGCCGTCCGCCCCCTCGAGCCGCTGGGCGCGGCCCGGGTCGACGACCCCGGAGCGCAGGAGGAAGTCGACGAAGCTCCCCTGCGCCTGCGTCTGCCGGAACCCCGCGACCGCCCGGGCCGCCTGCTCGTCCGAGAGGATCCCCAGGGCGACGGCCCGCTTGCCGATCGTCTCCGGGTCCGCCATCGCCCCTCCGAACGCGCCAAGATAGCCCCGCGCCGCCGCGCGCGAAACGCCGCCCGACGAAGCGCGGGGCCGGGCGGGTCCCCGCCCCGGACCGGGCGGCGTCCGCCGCGCGGCCCGCAGTCCGGGCCGGCGCCGCCCGGGACCGCCCCCGCTTGACCGCGGGGGGCCGCGCGAGTCGCATGACGGCTCCGGAGGCCCGGTGCACCCGCCCGACGTCCTGCTCGAGCTCGTGATCGTCATGGGCGTCTCGATCGCGGCCGTCTACGCGCTCAAGCCGCTCAAGATCCCCGCGATCGTCGGGTTCCTCCTCGCGGGCGTCCTGATCGGCCCGGGCGGGCTCGCGCTCGTCCGCGACCGCCACGACATCGAGCTCCTCGCCGAGGTCGGCGTCGTGTTCCTCCTGTTCTCGATCGGGCTCAAGTTCTCGCTCGGCGAGCTCCTCCGCATGAAGGCCCTCGTGCTCGGCGTGGGCGGGCTCCAGGTCGGGGTCACCGTCGGGCTCGCGCTCGGGCTCGGGCGGCTCCTCGGGCTCGAGGCCGCGCAGGCGGCGTTCCTGGGCATGCTGCTCGCGATGAGCTCGACCGCGATCGTGCTCACGGTGCTCGAGGAGCGGGGCGAGACGAGCTCGCTGCACGGGCGCGTGATCATCGCGGTCCTGATCTTCCAGGACCTCGCGGTCGTCCCGTTCATGCTCCTCGTGCCGCTCCTCGGCGGGCAGGGCGCGACCGCCGGGCAGATGGCGACGACGCTGCTGCGCTCGGTCGGCGTGATCCTGGGGATCCTCGCGGCCGCGCGCTGGGTGTTCCCGTGGGTGATCGAGCGCGTCGTGCGGACGCGCAGCCGCGAGGCGTTCGCGCTGCTCACGTTCGGCGTCGCGCTCGGGACCGCCTACGCGGCGGGGCTGGCCGGCATGTCGCTCGCGCTCGGCGCGTTCCTGGCCGGGCTCGTGATCTCCGAGTCCGACTACAGCACGCAGATCGTGACCGAGATCGCGCCGATCCGCGACGCGCTCTCGAGCCTGTTCTTCGTCTCCGTCGGCATGCTCGTCGACGTGGGCGCCTTCCTCGAGCGCCCGCACGTGAGCGTGGGCCTCGTCCTCGCGGTCATGCTCGCGAAGTGGCTCGTCGTGGCCGCGGTCGCGCTCGGGTTCGGGTTCGGGCCGCGGATCGCGACGCTCGTGGGCCTGGGCCTGGCCCAGATCGGCGAGTTCAGCTTCATCCTGGCCCAGGCCGGGGCCGGGCTCGGCCTGCTCGAGCCGGCCGCCTACCAGCAGTTCCTCGGCGTGTCCGTGGTGACCATGGCGCTCACGCCGTTCGGGCTCATGGCGTCGCACTGGCTGGCCGGACGGACGCAGGGCGTGAGCTGGCTCGCGAGCACGCTCCGGGGGGCCCCGAGCGCCGACGGGGCGGGCGAGGGGGGCGCGGGCGGTCACGGCGGGGGCCACGGCCACGGCCACGGGCTCGACCTGGCGGACCACGTCGTGGTCGTCGGCTTCGGCGTGAACGGGCGCAACGTCGCGCGCGTGCTCCGGCAGCTCGACGTGCCGGTCGCGGTCCTCGAGCTGAACCCGTTCACGGTCCGCAAGCTGCGCGAGGAGGAGGGCCTCGAGGCGGTCTACGGCGACTCGACGCGCGGGCCCGTGCTCGAGGCGGTCGGCGTCCCGCGCGCGCGCGTGCTCGTCGTGGCCGTGTCGGACCCCGTGTCGGCCCGCGAGACGGTCGCCGTCGCGCGCAAGCTCGCGCCCGAACTCGTGATCCTCGTGCGGACCCGCTACCTGGCCGAAGTCCCGCACCTCTACAAGCTCGGCGCGACCGAGGTCGCGGTCGAGGAGTTCGAGACGTCGCTCGAGCTCGCGACGCTCGTCATGCTCGCGTTCGGCGCGCCCGAGCGGGTCGTGGCCCGCGAGCGCGAGGCGATCCGCGCCGAGCGGCACGAGGCGCTGCGCGCGGGCGACGCGGGCAGGCCGCTGCGCCGGCGGACGTCGCTCGCGACGCTCGCGCAGGCGGCCGACTTCGACGAGCTCGAGCTCACCTCGGACGCGCCCGGCGTCGGGCGGACCCTCGGCGAGCTGCGCCTGCGCGAGCGGGCGGGCGCCTCGGTCGTCGCCGTCACGCGCGGCGGCAAGGTCGAGGGGAACCCGGGCGCCGGGTTCCGGCTCGAGGCGGGCGACCTGCTCGTCGCGTTCGGGACCCCCGACCAGCTCGAGGGGGCGCGTCGCGTGCTGCTGCCCCAGCGCGGCCCCGCGACGACGCGCTACGTGATCCCGTCCGAGGCCAGGCGGCGGCTGATCGAGGAGGCGGCCGAGGCGGCCGAGGCCAGCCCGGCCACGCCGGCCGGGGGCGCGCCCGGGGAGGACCCCGCGGCAGGGCGCCCGGTCTGACCGGCCCCGGCGCGGGGCCCCGCGGGCCCCGCGCCGGAAGCCCCGGGGGCCCGTCCCGCGCGCGTGACCGAGCGCGCCCGGAGCCCCGTCGCGGCGGCGCGACGGGCGTCGGGTTGTCAGGGCCCTGTCAGGAAGGCAGGCCGCAGCACGTTGCGGCGCCGCAGGTTCCACGCGGGCGCGACGCGCCGCGTCGGCACGAGGTTCGCTGACCCTTCCGACGGCTCCGGCTGACCTGCCAGACCTGCGGGTGGCTCGGGGCGGAGGGGGAAGCGCCATGAAGCCCGATCGCCTGACCAGCAAGTCCGTGGAGGCCCTGCAGGCCGCGCAGGAGCTCGCCCGCAAGAGCCGCCACGCGCACGTGGGCGCGCTGCACCTCCTGTTCGAGCTCGTGCGGCAGGAGGACGGGCTGGTCCGCCCGGTCCTCGAGGCGGCCGGCGTGGCGCCGCAGGCGCTCGGCGCGCGCGTCGTGACCGCGCTCGACAAGACCCCGCGCGGCTCGGGCGAGCTGGGCATGGAGCCCGGGCTCAACGACGTACTCGAGCAGGCCGACAAGGCGACGGCCGAGATGGGCGACGAGTACGTCTCGACCGAGCACCTCCTGCTCGGGCTCCTCGACGCGAAGACGGCGGCCGCGCAGGTCCTCCGCGAGGCGGGCGTCGAGCGGGCGAAGGTCCTCGAGGGGCTCAAGAAGGTGCGCGGGAGCGCGCGCGTCGTCGACCGCGAGCCCGAGGGCAAGGTCCAGGCGCTCGCCAAGTACTCGCGCGACCTCACGGCGCTCGCCCGCAGCGGCAAGCTCGACCCGGTGATCGGCCGCGACGAGGAGATCCGCCGCACCATGCAGGTGCTCACGCGGCGCACGAAGAACAACCCGGTCCTGATCGGCGAGCCGGGCGTCGGCAAGACCGCGATCGCCGAGGGCCTGGCCCTGCGGATCGTCGCGGGCGACGTGCCCGAGGGCCTGCGCGACAAGCGGGTCATGGCGCTCGACATGGGCGCGCTCGTCGCGGGGACGCAGTACCGCGGGCAGTTCGAGGACCGGCTCAAGGCGCTCCTGCGCGAGGTGGCCGACGCCGAGGGCGGGATCGTCCTGTTCGTGGACGAGCTCCACACGGTCGTCGGCGCCGGCAAGGCCGAAGGCGGCCAGGACGCGGGCAACCTGCTCAAGCCGGCGCTCGCGCGCGGCGAGCTGCGGTGCATCGGCGCGACGACGCTCGACGAGTACCGCAAGTACGTCGAGAAGGACAAGGCGCTCGAGCGGCGCTTCCAGCCCGTGTTCGTGGGCGAGCCCTCGGTCGAGGACACGCTGACGATCCTGCGCGGGCTCAAGGAGCGCTACGAGGTCTTCCACGGGGTCCAGATCCGCGACGCGGCGCTCGTGGCGGCGGCCAAGCTCTCGCACCGGTACATCGCCGAGCGGTTCCTCCCGGACAAGGCGATCGACCTCGTCGACGAGGCGGCCAGCGCGCTCAAGCTCCAGCTCGACTCGCTCCCGACCGAGCTCGACACGCTCGAGCGGCGCCTGCTCTCGCTCGAGGTCGAGGCGGCGGCGCTCAAGAAGGAGCACGACCCCGACAGCAAGGCCCGGCTCGAGAAGATCGGCCGCGAGCTGGCCGACAAGCGCGAGGAGGCGAGCCGGCTGCGCGCCCGCTGGGAGGGCGAGAAGCGCGAGCTCCAGGCGGTCCGCGGGCTCAAGGAGCAGCTCGAGGAGGCGAAGCGCCAGGACGAGCAGCTCCAGCGCAAGGGCGAGCTCCAGAAGGTCGCGGAGCTCCGCTACGCGAAGATCCCCGCCCTCGAGCGGGAGCTCGCCGAGCGCGTCGCGGCGGCCGGCGCCCGCGGCGGCCGGCTCCTGCGCGAGGAGGTGACCGAGGAGGACGTCGCGCGCGTCGTCGCGCGGTGGACCGGGATCCCGGTCGAGCGCATGCTCGAGACCGAGCGCGAGAAGCTGCTCAAGATGGAGGACCGGCTCGGGCTGCGCGTCGTCGGCCAGCGCGAGGCCGTGGCCGGCGTGTCGGCGGCCGTGCGCCGGGCCCGGGCCGAGCTCCAGGACCCGAACCGCCCGATCGGCAGCTTCCTGTTCCTGGGGCCCACGGGCGTCGGCAAGACCGAGCTCGCGAAGGCGCTCGCCGAGTTCCTGTTCGACACGGACGACGCGGTCGTGCGGATCGACATGTCCGAGTACATGGAGAAGCACGCGGTGTCGCGCCTGATCGGGGCGCCCCCCGGCTACGTCGGCTACGAGGAGGGCGGGGCGCTCACGGAGGCCGTGCGCCGGCGCGGCTACTCGGTCGTGCTCTTCGACGAGGTCGAGAAGGCGCACCCCGAGGTGTTCAACGTGCTGCTCCAGCTCCTCGACGACGGGCGGCTGACCGACGGGCAGGGCCGGACCGTGAACTTCCGCAACACGGTCGTGATCCTGACCTCGAACATCGGCACCGACCTGATCCAGCGCGCGCGCGTCGACGCGCACGGCGAGGTCGACGTGGGCACGCGGGACCAGGTGCTGACGCTCCTCCGCAAGCACTTCCGGCCCGAGTTCCTGAACCGGATCGACGAGACGATCCTGTTCCACGCGCTCGGCCTCGAGCACGTCGAGCGGATCCTCGAGATCCAGCTCGCGCGGCTCGCGGCGCGGCTCGAGGACAAGAAGATCCGGATCGAGCTGACGACCGCGGCCAAGGAGCACCTGGCCAAGGCCGGCTACGACCCGGCCTTCGGCGCGCGCCCGCTCAAGCGCGTGCTCCAGAAGCAGGTCCAGGACGGGCTCGCGCTGGGGATCCTCGAGGGCCGGTTCGCCGAGGGCGCGACCGTGCAGATCGACGTCGAGGGCGGTCGGCTGACGTTCACGCCGCAGGGCGCGCCGGAGGCGGCCCGGGCCTGAGCCCGCGGCGCGCCGCGCGGACGGGCCTCCGGCCACGACGTGCCCCCTCCGCCGCGCCTCGCGGCGGGGGGGCGATCCGACCCGAGTCGCCCGCAGCGCGCCTCGGGTCGCCGGGCGTGAGCGACCCCATGGGCGCTCGCTCCGCGGACACCATGCCTCCCCACGCCAGGGACTTGACGCGCTGCGCCGCGCGTCTCTGGCGCGACGCGGCATGAGGCGCATCATGGGGGTGGAGGCAGCCCCTTGCACGACCAGCCCGCCCGCTCCGCCCCGTCGCCCCTCCGTCCCGCCTCGCCGGCCGGCCGACCCGCAGGCCGGAGGGCCGGCCTGCGCGCCCGGCGGGCCGCGATCCAGGCGGACCCGGGGCGCGGCGGGTGCGGCGTGGTCGCCCTGTGCGAGCGCACGGCGGGGCCGAGCCACGACCTCCTCGCGCAGGCGCTCGAGGCGATCGCGTGCATGGAGCACCGCGGCGGCTGCCTCGACGACACGGGCGACGGGGCGGGCGTCCTGCTCCGTCCGGAGCGCGAGTTCTTCGCCCGGTTCGTGACGCCCGGGCGGCGGCTGCCCGACGACGAGCCGCTGATCGTGGGCGTCGTGTGGTTCCAGCACGGCGAGCGCAACCCGCGCGAGCTCCAGCGCGAGGTCGACGCCATGCTCCGCCGCGAGGGCCTGCTCCCGCTCGGCTGGCGCGCGGTGCCGACCGAGCCCGACGCGCTCGGCGCGCGCGCGCGCGCCGACGTCCCGGGGGTCCACCAGGTCCTCGTCGGGCGCGGGCACCGGCTCGCGGCGCAGCTCCCGAAGGAGCTGAGCGACGTGCGGCGCCGGATCGAGGACGCGTTCGGGGGCGAGGTCGCGGTGCCGTCCCTCCAGCCAGAGACCGTCGTCTACAAGGCGCTCGCCACGGGCGCGCAGCTCCGGCGCTTCTACCCCGACCTGCGCGACCCCGACCTCCGCACCCGCGTCGTGCTCGGGCACCGGCGCTTCTCGACGAACACGTTCTCGAACTGGAACCTCGTGCAGCCGTTCCGCGTGCTCGCGCACAACGGCGAGATCAACACGATCCGCGCGAACACGCGCGCCGTGCGCGACGTCGAGCGCGCGCTCGGCGCCGGCAAGGTCCTCGCCGCGCGCGGCAGCGACTCGTGCCAGCTCGACCGCGCGGCCGAGCTCCTCGCGACGACGCGCTGCCGCGGCGGGGTCGCCGAGGCCCTCCGCCGCATGCTCCCGCCGAGCTGGCGCGAGGACCCGGCGCTCACCGCGCGCGAGCGCCGGTTCCACGAGGCCAGCCAGCGGACCCTGGGCACGCTCGGCGCCTGGGAGGGCCCCGCCGCGCTCGTCGCGAGCGACGGGCAGGTCCTGCTGGCGCTCGTGGACCGCATGGGGCTGCGCCCGCTCCGCTGGGTCGAGCTCGCGGGCGGGCGCGTCGTCGTCGCGAGCGAGGTCGGGGCCGTGCCGTTCGACCCGGCGGCGGTCGTCCGCGACGGCCAGCTCGAGCCGGGCGCCATGCTCCTGGTCGACCTCGCCCGCGGCGAGCTCGTGCTCCCCGAGGCGTCGACGCGCTGGGTGCTCGAGCGGGCCGACCGCGAGCTGGCGTTCGGCGACCTGGCCACGACGGAGCTCGTCGCGCTCGACGAGGCCCCGGCCGACGACCTGCCCACGCGCGCGCTGAACACGTTCGGCTGGACGCGCGAGCGCCAGCAGAAGCTGTTCGACATGGCCCAGACCGGCAAGGAGCCGGTCCACTCCATGGGCAACGACCGCCCGCTCGCGGCCTTCGTCGCCGGGCAGGGCCGCGTCTCGAGCTACCTCGACCAGATGATCGCCGTCGTCACGAACCCGCCGATCGACCCGCTGCGCGAGGGCGAGGCCATGGACCTGACGGTGTTCCTCGGCCGCTCGCCCGCGCTCGCGCCGGGCGGCGGCTACCGCGTGCACCCGCAGTACAAGCTCCCGCACCCGGTGCTCGCGAACGAGGAGCTGGCCGCGCTCGTGGCCGGGCGCAACCCCGACCTGCGCGCGCACGTGCTCGACGCGACCTTCGAGGACCGGGGCGACCCGGGCGCGATCACCGAGCGGATCCACGCGCTCGCGCAGGAGGCGCTCGAGGCCGTGCGGGACGGGGGCGCGGCCGTCCTCGTCGTGACGGACCGGCGCGCGGCCGACGCGGCCAAGGGCGCGCCCCGCCTGCCGATCCCGCCCGTCCTCGTCGTGGGCGTGCTCCACCGCCGGCTCTCGGCCGAGGCGCACGCGCTCCGGCGCGGCACGAGCATCGTCGTGGCGACGGGCGAGGTCCAGGAGGGCCACGACCTGGCCGTGCTGATCGCTTACGGCGCGACGGCCGTGAACCCCTACGCCATGCTGCACCTGGCCGCGCAGGCCCCGCGCACGACGCCGGCCGAGGCGCGCCGGCGCGTCGTCGACGCGCTCGTGGCGACGCTCGCGCGGATCATGTCGAAGACGGGCACGCCGACGGTCGCCGGCTACCGCGGCTCGGCCCTGTTCGAGGCCGTCGGGCTCGCGCCCACGCTCGTCGACTACTTCCTCCAGGGGACGACGTCGCTCCTGGGCGGCGTCACGCTCGCGGACCTTTACGCGGACCTCGTCGCCCGCTCGCGGCTCGACCAGGACCAGCTCGCGCGCCCGCGCGACGTGTCGGTGTTCCGCAAGGAGGTCACGAACGCGCTCCAGCTCGTCGCGCGCAACGGGAACGCCGAGGGCGACTACGACCGGCTCGCGGCGGCGCTCGACGCGACGCCGCCGGTCTACCCGCGCGACCTGCTGCGGCTCCGCGAGGCGCCGACGCCGCTCCCGCTCGACGAGGTGGCCCCCGCGGCCGAGGTCGTGCGGGCGTGCTTCCGCGGGGCGGCCATGTCGCACGGCGCGCTCCACGCGACGGCGCACCGGGCGATCGCGGCGGCCTTCAACCACTTCGGGGCCTGGTCGAACTCGGGCGAGGGCGGGGAGGACGAGCGGCGCAACCCGGGCGGGCCGTGGGCGCGGGACCGCAACCGCGTGCGGCAGGTCGCGAGCGGGCGGTTCGGCGTCGACGCGGCCTACCTCGTCGGGGCCGACGAGCTCGAGGTGAAGATCGGGCAGGGCGCCAAGCCGGGCGAGGGCGGGCACCTGCCCGCGCACAAGGTCACGGCCGAGATCGCGGCGATCCGCAAGACGCGGCCCGGCGTCGACCTGATCAGCCCGCCGCCGCACCACGACCTCTACAGCATCGAGGACCTCGCGCAGCTGATCCGGCACCTGCGCGAGGTGAACCCGGCCGCGCGGATCGGGGTGAAGGTCCCGTGCACGACGGGGCTCGGGACGATCGTCGTCGGCGTCGTGAAGGCCGGGGCCGACGTCGTGACCGTGAGCGGGAGCGCGGGCGGGACCGGCGCGGCCTCGAGCGGGTCGATCTTCCACGCGGGGACGCCGCTGGAGCGCGGCCTGGCCGAGGCCCACCAGTTCCTGGTCGAGAACGGCGTGCGCGGGCGCGTGCTGCTCGTGGGCGACGGCGGCGTCAAGTACGGGCTCGACGTGGTCAAGGTGCTCGCGCTCGGCGCCGACGCGGTCGCCTTCGGGACGAGCCTGCTCGTGGCCGAGAACTGCGTGTTCTGCCGCGGCTGCAACCTGGGCAACTGCCCGGTCGGGATCACGACGCACGACGAGCAGAAGGTCGAGCAGCGGTTCATGGTCCGCAACCGCAAGGACCTCGCCGACGCGGCGCTCGACGCGCGCTACGAGGAGGCGCGCCTGGGCGTGATCCGCTACCTGGAGGCGGTCGCCGAGCACGTGCGGCGGCTCCTGGCCCGGCTCGGCCTGCGCCACCCGCGCGAGCTCGTGGGCCGCGTCGACCTCCTCGCGCAGCACGCGACCGGCGACGAGCGGCTCGACCGCGTCGACCTGGCGGAGCTGCTCCACGACCTCCGGCCCGACCCGACCCGTTCGGCCGGGTTCGAGGCGGCGCCGCCGCGCGGGGCCTCGCGCAGGAACGCCGCCCTCGTCGAGGCCGCGCGCGGCGCGCTGGCCGGCGGCGGGACGGGCGGGCCGGGCGCGACGCTCGCGCTCACGCTCACGACGCAGGACCACGCGGTCGGGGCGACGCTCGCGGGCGCGATCGCGCGGGGCGAGCTCGGCGGACCTCGCGCCGGCGCGGTCACGCTCGACTGCGCGGGCGTGGCCGGGCAGGGCTTCGGGTTCGCGGCGACGCGCGGCATGCGGCTGCGCCTGGCCGGCTGGGCGAACGACACCGTCGCGGCCGCGATCAGCCACGACGCGCGGGTCGTCGTCGTGCCGCCCCCGGGCGTCGGCGCGGCCGCGCCGGGGCGGCCCGCGGGCGAGGTCCCGCACCTCGTGGGCAACGCGGCGGCCTACGGGGCGACGGGCGGCGCGCTCTTCGTCGCCGGGCGGGCGGGGCAGCGGTTCGGCGTGCGCAACTCGGGCGCGACGCTCGTGGCGCTCGGGGTCGGCAAGTACGCGTTCGAGTACATGACGGGCGGCCTGGGCGTCGTGCTCGGGCCGTGCGGCCCGGCCCTGGGCTCGGGGCTCACGGGCGGGGAGGTCGTCGTCCTCGACCCCGAGGGCGCCCTGCGCCCGCACCGCGACGCGCGGCTCGCGGCCCCCCACGAGGTCGAGGACGCGGCCTGGGCGCGCCTGCGCGCCGTCGTCGCGGACTTCGCGGCCGAGACCGAGAGCCCGCTCGCGCGCGACCTCCTGGCCCGCTGGCCCGACGCCCGCGCGGCGCTGCGCTGGGTCATCCCGCGCGGGGCCCCCGCCCCCGGGGCGCCCGGCGCGCCGGCGCCGTCCGCGGCGCCCACGTCGCTCCCGCTCGCGAGGGGCTG
>JANJTH010000930.1 GCA_024711205.1 Planctomycetota bacterium
GGGACAGCCGGCCGGGTCGTCGCGGGTGCCCCGGCCGCCGGCGGCGCGGACCTCGCCAGCGCGGGCTCGGTCGAGGTCGCGACGTGGGCTCGCGGCGCCGCGGCCGGCGAGGTGGTCGCCACGTCGGTCGCCGCCGGCGCGGCCGCTGCCGAGGGCCCCGACGTCGCGGCCGGGACACCGGCTGCGCAAGCCGACGGCGGGGCCAGGCCAGGCGCGGGCGGCGGGGCCGGGCCAGGCGCCGGCGCCGCCCCGGTCGCCGGCGCGAGCCGCGCCAGGACCGCGCCCACCGGCACGGTCTCGCCCGGCGCGACGCACAGCTCGGCCACGACCCCGTCCTCCCAGCTCTCGATCTCGACCGCGGCCTTCGGCGTGTCGACGACGGCGAACAGGTCGCCGCGGCGCACCCGGTCGCCCGGGCGCACGCGCCACTCGACGAGCCGGCCCTCGTCCATGTCGGCGCCGAGCGACGGCATCCGCAGGGCCCCGGGCTCACCCGGGCCCGCCTCGCCTGGGCCGATCGCGCCGGCCCCGCCCTGCCCTCGGCCGTCGCTCATCGCCCGAGCGTCCTGAGCGCCGCCGCCACGATCCCCTCGACCCGCGGCAGCGCCGCGAGCTCCAGGTGCCGCGCGTAGGGGATCGGGACCTCGGCGCTGCACACGCGCTCGATCGGCGCGTCGAGGTCGTAGAACGCCTGCTCGCCGAGCCGCGCCGCGACCTCGCCCGCGAGGCTCCCCGTGCGCCAGCCCTCGTCGACGATCACGGCGCGATGCGTGCGCGCGACCGACGCGAGGAGCGTCGCGTCGTCGAGCGGGCGCAGGACCCGCAGGTCGATCACCTCGGCGTCCACGCCCAGTTCCGCCAGGGCGGCCGCCGCCTCGAGCGCCTTGCCGAGCGACCCGCCGTAGGTCACGAGCGTCACGTCGCGCCCGGGCCGGCGGACGGCGGCCCGCGCGATGTCGACGGGCGCGGGCGCCTCGGGCAGCGGGCCCTTCAGGTTGTAGAGCCCGGCGTGCTCGAACAGCACGACCGGGTCGGGGTCCGCGAGCGCGGGCGCGAGCATGCCGCGGGCGTCCTCGATCGTCGCGGGCGCGAGCACGCGGAGCCCCGGGACGTGCGCGTACCACCCCTCGAGGCTGTGCGAGTGCTGGGCCGCGAGCTGGCGCCCGGCGCCGGTCGTCATGCGGAGCACGAGCGGGACGCCGAACTGGTCGCCCGACATGTGGCGGAGGAGCGCGGCCGTGTTCACGATCTGGTCGAGCGCGAGCAGGCTGAAGTTGACCGTCATGACCTCGACGATCGGCCGCAGCCCGCCGAGGGCCGCCCCGATCCCCGCGCCCACGAACCCCGACTCCGAGAGCGGCGTGTCGCGGACCCGCTCCTCGCCGAACTCCTCGAGCAGGCCCTTGCTCACGCCGAACGCGCCGCCGTAGCGGCCCACGTCCTCGCCCAGGAGGAGCACGCGCTCGTCGGCGCGCATGGCCTCGCGCATGGCCTCGCGCACGGCCTCGCGGTAGGTGACCTCCCTCACGCCCGCACCTCCGCGTGCACGAAGCGGTCGAGCTCGCCCTCGGGCTCGAGCGGGCTCGCCTCGGCGAAGGCCACCGCGTCCGCGACCTCCGCCTCGACGTCGCGCTCGAGCCGCGCCCGCGCCTCGTCGGTCAGGTGCCCCGCGGCGCGCAGGCGCCCCTCGAGCAGCGCGATCGGGTCGCGCTCGCGCCAGCGGTCGACCTCGGCCCGGTTGCGGTAGAGCTCGGGGTCGAACATGGAGTGCGGGCGGAACCGGAACGTCCTCAGCTCGAGGAAGTACGGCCCCTCGCCCGCGCGCACGTGCTCGAGCGCGCGCCGGGCCGCCGCCCCCACGGCGAGCGCGTCCATGCCGTCGACGGCGGCGGCCGGCACGCGGTAGGCCTCGGCCTTCCGCACGAGGTCGACCTCGGACTCGGAGCGCGCGAGCGCCGTGCCCATCGCGTAGAGGTTGTTCTCGCAGCAGAACAGGACGGGCAGGCGCCACAGGGCGGCCAGGTTCATGGCCTCGTGGAACTCGCCCTCGGCGACGGCGCCCTCGCCGAAGAAGCAGACCGTGACGCGCGGGCGGCGCAACATCGCGTCGGCCAGCCCCAGGCCGACGGCGAGCGGGAGGTGCCCGCCCACGATCGCGTTGCCGCCGCAGAACCGCGTCGCCGCGTCGAACAGGTGCATGGACCCGCCGCGCCCGCGGCTGCACCCGGTCACCTTGCCGAACATCTCGGCCATGATCGCGCGCATGCTCATGCCCTTCGCGAGCGCGTGCCCGTGCTCGCGGTAGGTCGCGACGACCGCGTCGTCGGGGCGCAGCTCGCGCATGACCCCCGCCGCGCACGCCTCCTCGCCGATGTACAGGTGGAGGAACCCGCGGATCTTCTCGGCCGAGTAGAGCTCGGCCGACTTCTCCTCCATGCGGCGGATCCGCAGCATCATGTGCAGGAGGGCCAGGCCGGCCTCGCGGTCGACGTCCCGCCCGGGGTCGCTCATGGGGGGGCTCCTCCGCCCTCGGGCGGCGCGGCCGGGGGCGCGTCCGCGCCGCCCTCCAGGGTCGAGGTGTCGCCCTCGGGCAGGCCCAGCTCGCGGGCCCGCAGGAGCCGGCGCATGATCTTGCCGCTCCGTGTGCGGGGGAGCTCCGGCAGGAAGGCGAGCTCCTTGGGCGCCACGGCCGCGCCCAGCAGCTTGCGCGCGTGCGCGAGGAGCGCCTTGGTGAGCGCCGCGTCGCCCGCGTGCCCGGGCCGGAGCGAGACGAACGCCTTGACGAGGTGCCCGGCGACCGGGTCGGGCTTGCCGATCACCCCGGCCTCGGCGACCGCGGGGTGGCTCAGGAGCGCGCTCTCGACCTCGAACGGGCTCACGAGGTGCCCGGACGTCTTGATCACGTCGTCCTTGCGCCCCACGAACCACAGGTAGCCGTCGGCGTCGCGCCGGGCGAGGTCACCCGTGAGGTACCACCCGTCCACGAAGCAGCGCCGGGTGCGCGCCTCGTCGTTCAGGTAGCCGCGGAACATGGACGGCCAGCCCGGCCGCAGCGCGAGCTCGCCCTCCTCGCCGGGCCCGAGCACCTCGACCGGGCCCGGGCCGCCCTCGGGCGCGCGCACGACCGCGGCCTCGACCCCGGGCAGCGGGCGGCCCATGGAGCCGGGCCGGATCGGCTCGGCGCGCACGTTCGCGACCATGATCCCGCCCGTCTCCGTCTGCCACCAGTTGTCGTGGATCGGCCGGCCGAGCGCGCGCAGGCCCCAGCGCACGGCCTCGGGGTTGAGCGGCTCGCCCACGCTCGCGACGAGGCGCAGGGCCGAGAGGTCCCAGGGGCGCGCCGCCTCCTCGCCCGCGCGCATCATCATGCGAACGGCCGTGGGCGCCGTGTACCACACGGCGACCCGCTGCTCCTGCAGGGTCCGGTACCAGCGCTCGGGCGCGAAGTCGGCCTCGTCGACGACGCTCGTGACGCCGTTGCAGAGCGGCGAGAGCACGCCGTAGGAGATCCCGGTCACCCAGCCCGGGTCGGCCGTGCACCAGTAGACGTCGCCCGGCTGGAGGTCGAGCGCCCAGCGCCCGGTCACGCGGTGCGCGACGATCGCCTCGTGGACGTGCACGGCGCCCTTCGGCTTGCCGGTCGTCCCGCTCGTGAAGTGGAGCAGCGCCATGTCCTCGGGCGCCGTCGGCGCCGGGGCGTAGTCCGCGGGCTGCTCCGCGAGCAAGCGGCGCAGGTCGAGCGTGCCCGGGTGGCGCGCGACCTCCTCCGGCGCGCCGACGAGGAGCACGTGGCGGAGCCCGGGCAGGCGGTCGCGCACGGGGGCGACCTTCTGCGCGTAGAGCGCGGGCGTCGTGACGAGCGCGCGGCCGTCCCCCAGCTCGAGCCGCGTCTGGACCGGCTCGGGCCCGAACGCGGCGAACAGCGGGCTGAACACGGCGCCGCGCGCCAGCGCGCCGAGCACGGTCGTGTAGAGCTCGGGGACGCGCCCGAGCAGGCTGAACACGCGCTCGCCGCGCCCGACGCCGAGCGCCTCGAGGAGGTGCGCGAAACGGGCCACCTCCGTCCACAGCGCGGCGTAGGTCAGGTCGCGCGGCGCCCCCGCGCGGGGCAGGAACCGGAACGCCACCCGGTCGGCCAGCGGCCCCCGGGCGTGGCGCCCGACGGCCTCGTGGGCCATGTTCAGCGCGCCGCCCGGCAGCCCCGCGAGCTCGGCCCGGGCGTCGTCCCAGCGGAAGCTCGCCCGCAGCGCCGCCGGGTCGGCGAGCGCGGGCGGCGGCCCGCCCGGGCCCTCGAGCTTGTCCACGACCTCGCGTTCCACCTGCGTGACACCCCCTCCCTGGCGAGGGCATGGTGCACGCGTCGTGCCGGCGTGGAAACCCCGCCCCGGGGTCGCGCCCGCGGGGCACCGGGGCCTTCGAACAGATCGCCGGCCCGGCCGCGCTCGCCAACGACGCCGCCTGCCCCGTGGGTCGCGACGCGCGGTCCCTGGAGGGGTGCTCGCGCTGCGCGGCGGCCATTGCCGCGCCGCCGCGCGCTGCGCGGCGGCCATTGCCGCGCCGCCGCGCGCTGCGCGGCGGCCATTGCCGAGGACCTCTTCGAGGGTGCTCAGGCCCCGCGGCGGCGCAGGATCCGGTGCGCGGCGAAGGCGGCGCCGAAGCCGTTGTCGACGTTCACGACGACGAGGCCGGGCGCGCACGAGCCGAGCATGCCCGCGAGCGCGGCCAGGCCGCCCTGGGTCACGCCGTAGCCGACGGACGTGGGCACCGCGATCACGGGCCGGTCGACGAGGCCGCCCACGACGCTCGGGAGCGCGCCCTCCATGCCGGCGACGACGATCAGGACGCCGGCCCCGCGCAGGCGGTCGAGGTGCCCGAGGAGCCGGTGCAGGCCGGCCACGCCGACGTCGACGAGGAGGTCCACGCCCAGGCCGAGGGCCTCGGCCGTCACGCGCGCCTCCTCGGCCACGGGCAGGTCCGAGGTGCCGGCGGCCACGACGAGGACGCGCTCGCCGGGCGCGGCCCCCGGCGCCGGCGCGGCGGGCGCACCGCCGGGCGTGGGCGTCCGCGCGGCGGGCG
>JANJTH010000002.1 GCA_024711205.1 Planctomycetota bacterium
CGCCCCCCCCCGCGCGGCCGCGCCGGCCCGGGCCCTGGGCGCGGCCCCCCGCGCGGAGGCGGCCGCGGGGGCCGGGGGCGCCCCCCGCGCGGGGGCAGCGCTCCGGCGCCCCCCCGCCGTCGCGGCGGCCGGCCGCCGGGAGCGCCAGCGCGTCCTCGACCTCCTCGATCGTCAGGTCGCGTCGCGGAGCGACGCGGACGCGGCCGAGGACGCGGCGCGGATCGCGGAGGCCGGGCAAGCCGCGGCGCGCGGCGCCCTCGCCGAGGCCGAGCGCCGGCTCACCGCGGCGCAGCGCGCGCTCGGCTACCAGGAGGCGCGGCTCGCCGAGACCGTGATCCGGGCCCCGTTCGACGGAGCGGTCACCCGACGCCTCCGCGAGCCGGGCGACGTCGTCGTGCCCGGGAGCACCGTCCTCACGCTGATCGGCACCGCCTCGCTCTGGCTCAGGGCCTGGGTCGACGAGACCGAGCTCGGCGGGCTGGCCCTGGGCCAGCCCGCGCGGGTCGTGTTCCGCGCCGCGCCCGACGCTCCGCTCACCGGGCGGCTCGCGCGGATCGGCCTCGAGGTCGACCGCGAGACGCGAGAGCTCCTCGTGGACGTCGCGCTCGACGCGCTCCCGCCGAGCTGGGCCGTCGGGCAGCGCGTCGAGGCCTGGGTCGAGGTGGGGCGCGCGGTCGACGCGGTCGCGCTCCCCGCGCGCCTCCTCGCGCGCGCCGACGGCGCGCCCGGGGTGTTCGTGCGCGACGGCGCGCGGGCCCGCTGGCGGCCCGTGACCCTCGGGCTCGAGGGGCGCGGGCTCGTCGAGGTCACCGCCGGGCTCGCGCCCGGGGACGAGGTGCTCGAGCGCGCCGACGGGCGCCCGCTCCGCGACGGCGCGCGGGTGGCCGCGCCGTGAACCTCGCCGTCCGCGACATCCGCCACAACGCGGGTCGCTTCCTGCTCACCTGCCTGGGCGTCGGCCTGCTGCTCATGATGGTCATGGGCATGGGGGGGATCTACCGGGGGATCGTCGAGGACGCGACCCTGCTCGTCGACCGGATCGGGGCGGACGTGTGGGTCGTCCAGCGCGACACGCGCGGCCCGTTCGCCGAGCAGTCTCGCGTCGCCCCCAGCCTGCGGGACCGGGTCGCGACCGTCCCCGGCGTCACGGCGGCCCGGGAGTTCCTGTTCCACACGATCCAGCGCGAGCGACGGGGCGCCCCGCTCCGGCTCGCGGTCGTGGGCCTGAGCTGGCCCGACGACCGCGGCGCCTGGGGCCCGCTCCTCGCGGGCCGACACCTCGCGCAGGGGCACTACGAGCTGATCGCGGACCGCTCCCTGGGCCTCGAGCTCGGGGAGGCGCTGCACCTCGGCCGGGAGACCTACCGGGTCGTCGGGATCACGAGCGGGATGGTCGCCTCGGGCGGCGACGGCGTGGCCTTCGTCACGGTGGGCGACGCGCGGGCGATCCAGCTCGACCTCGCCGCGGAGGCGGTCCGGGCCGAGCGGGCGGCCCGGGTCGCCCGCGCCGCCCGCGACGAGCTCCCCGCGCAGGCCCCCGCGCTGCTCGAGCGGGCGAGCGCGCCGGCGGGCGAGCTCCCCGCCGTCGAGGGGCGGACGCTCACGGCGGTGCTCGCGACCGTCTCGCCCGGGCGGACGGCCGCCGCGGTGCGGACGATCGCGAGCTGGGGCGACGTGAGCGCGTTCGACGCCGAGGGGCAGCGCGCGCTCCTGCTCGGGGGCAGCGTCGCGAAGGTCCGCCTCCAGATCGGCCTGTTCCGCACGCTCCTGACCGTGATCGCGACGATCGTCATGGCGCTGATCCTCTACACGCTGACGCTCGACAAGCTGCACTCGATCGCGCTCCTCAAGCTGATCGGCGCGCCGAACCGGGTGATCCTCGGGCTGATCCTCGAGCAGGCGCTCCTGATCGGGGCGGCCGGCTACGCCGTGGCCTACGCGGCCGGGAGCTGGCTCTTCCCGCGCTTCCCGCGCCGCGTGATCCTCGCGGGGGACGACCTCGCGCAGCTCGCGCTGATCGTGCTCGCGATCTCGCTCGTCGCCAGCCTGCTCGGGATCGCGAAGGCCCTCCGCGTGGCCCCGGCCGAGGCCCTGGCGTGAGCGGTCGGGCGCCCGCGGCGCTCGAGGCGGAGGCGCTCACGCGCGTCTACGGCGAGGGCGAGACCCGCGTCGTCGCCATGCGCGACGTCTCGCTCCGGGTCGCGGCGGGCGAGGTCGTGGCCCTGCTCGGGCCGAGCGGCTCGGGCAAGTCGACGTTCCTGACGACGGTCGGGCTGATCAACCCGCCCACGGCCGGCCGGGTGGCGATCGGCGGGGTCCGGGTCCTCGACGGGCCGCGCGCGCTGACCGACCTGCGCGCGTTCCGGCGGCGCCAGCTCGGGTTCGTGTTCCAGAAGTCGAACCTGATCCCGTTCCTCACGGCCCGCGAGAACGTGCAGGTGGCGCTCGAACTCGACGGCACGTCCGGTCGGCGCGCGCGCGCCGCCGCGCACGCGCTGCTCGAGGAGCTCGGCGTCGGCGACCGCGCCGAACACCTCCCGGCCGAGCTGTCGGGCGGGCAGCAGCAGCGGGTCGCCGTGGCCCGGGCGATCGCCAACCGCCCCGCCCTGATCCTGGCGGACGAGCCCACCGCCGCGCTCGACGGGCCGCGCGGGCGTCAGGTCATGGAGCTGTTCCGGCGGATCGCCCGCGAGCGCGGCGCGGCGGCGGTCGTCGTCACGCACGACCACCGGGCGCTCGACGTCTTCGACCGGACCTACGAGATGGAGGACGGGGCGCTGCGGCCCGCGAGCCCGCCCCCCGCCCCCGAGCCAGGTCCGAGCCCCTCGCTCACCCCAGCCTGAGCAGCGCGTCGACCTTCTCGCGCACGGGCCCGAAGTCCTCGTTGCGGTCGCCGACGTAGCGGAGCAGCGTCAGGTCCTCGCGCCGGACGGCGCCGCCGTGGAGCAGGAGCGCGCGGGCGCGCAGGAGCTGGTAGAGCTTGATCACCTTGCGGTCCGACACGACGACGCGGTGCTCGCGCTCGAGCGTGCGGATCACCCGCTTGAACAGGTCGAACACGTCGTCGGGGAAGTAGCGCCGGCGGTCGCGCAGGGCCGGCGACTCCTCGCCGTCGCGAGGCGCCTCGCCCGCGCCCGCGACGCCGCCCATGAGGAGGTGGAGGTAGCGGCGGAGCACGAGGAAGTCCTCGAGCCGGGCCGCGTTCGCCCACGGCTTGCGGTGGAGCGCCCGGTTCACCTCGTTCGTGACGCCCTTCTCGAGGAGCGCGTCCATGTGCTCGTCCTTGACCGGCAGGCTCTCGACCTTGAGCGCGAACCGGTCGCGGAGCGCCGCGAGCTCCTCGAACTCGGGGACGCCGTTCGTGGCCGCGAACAGCATGCGGAGCCGCACGGGGACGGGGCGGCCGTCCTGGTAGAACTTGCGCTCGTTCACGATCGTGAGCAGCGTGTTCAGGATCGCCGAGTTCGACTTGAAGATCTCGTCGAGGAACGCGATCCGCGCGGCCGGCAGCTTGCCCTCGACCTTGCGGACGTAGGCCCCGTCCTTGAGCCGCACGAGGTCGATCGGGCCGATCAGCTCGGACGGCTCGGTGAACTTCGTGAGCATGTACTCGAAGTACTCGTCGTCTGCGAGGCCGAGCGCCTCGCAGAACTTCGTCACGAGGTCCGACTTCGCGGTGCCCGGCGGGCCGACGATCAGGAGCGGCTCCTGCGCGACGGTCGCGACGCACATGAGGTCGATCAGCTCCTGCTTCTCGACGAACCAGCGCCCGAGCCGCAGCCGCAGGTCGTTGAGCCGCGCGCGCGCCGGCTCGACCTGCGTGCGCAGCTCGTCGAAGCTGGCCGCCTCGACGGCGGACTCGGTGCTCGGCGCGGCCGGCGCGCCCCCGGACGACTTCGTCATGCCCACGATCCTAACGCGGGCCTCTCTGCCCCGGCGCCCACACCCAGCGGAGCTCTTCCCGTTCCCGTTTCCGTTCCCGTTCCCGTTTCCGTTCCCGTTCCCGTTCCCGTTCCCGCGGCTCGCGCCGCTCCCTCCTGTCTCTCCCCTTGCCCTTGCCCTCCCTCTTCTCCCTCCCTCCTCCCCGCTCCTACCGCTCGCCCCGCGCCGGACGCACGGCCGCGGCCGCGGCCGCCGCGAGCACGAGGGCGCCGCCGAGCAGCCCGAGCGGCCCGAGGCGCTCGCCGAACAGGGCCATGGCGAGCGCGACCGTCACGACGGGCTCGAGCGTGGCGAGCAGCGCCGCCCGCGCGGCCTCGAGCCGGCGCAGCCCGCCCGCGTAGCACAGGTAGGGGAGGTAGGTCCCCGCCCCGACCGCGAGCGCGAGGAGCCCCCAGCCCGGCGCGTCCTTCGCCGCGAACCCGGCGCCCTGGAGCGCGAAGGGCAGGAGCCCGAGCGCGCCCGCGGGCATGGCCCAGGCGAACACGGTCGCGGCCGGGTAGCGCCCGAGGATCCACTTCCCGAACAGGTAGTAGCTCGCGTAGCTCGCGCCCGAGAGGAGCCCGAGGCCGACGGAGGCGGGCGTCACGACGACGCCGGCGCCCGCGCCCGCGCCGAGGACGAGCACGACGACGCCCGCGACGGCGAGGCCGACGAGCGCGAGCCGGCGCCCGTCGGGCCACTCGCCCAGGAGGGGCCCCGCGAGCAGCGCGACGAACACGGGCGCCGTGTAGAGGAGCACGGTCGCGAGGCTCACGCCGCCCGCCTCGATCGCGAGCGGGAGGGCCGCGTAGAAGACCGTCACGCCCACGAGCGCGAACGCGAGCAGGAGCGCGGCGTCGCGCCCCGAGGCGAGGCGCAGCCCCGGGCCGCCGCGCGCGCCCGCGAGCGCGGCCTGGAGCAGGAACAGCCCGCCCGCGCCCGCGGCGCGCCACCAGGCGATCTCGAGCGGGCTGACGCCGCGCGCGAGCAGCGCCTTGACCGTCGGCGCGAGCGTGGCCCACAGGCAGGCCGCGGCGACGACGAGCGCGGGCCCGAGCCAGGCGGGGCCGCCCGGCGCGGGGGGACCGTCCTGCGCGGCCGCGCCGGCGGCGCGCGCGGGACCACCGGGTGGGGCGTCGTCGCCGGGGGCAGGGGTCACTGGATCGCGGGCTTCGCCCCGGTCACGACCCACCCGTCGGACCGCGCGACGAGCGAGAAGTCGAGCTCGCGCGGGTCGGCGCCGGCGCGGGACAGCCGCACACGCACGTAGGCGAGCCGCTCGCCGCGCTCGACCCAGCGCGCGGCGTCCACCTGCAGGCCCTCCGCGTCGCGGCGATACCACGCGGACGTGGCCTCGGCGCCGTTCTTCTCGAGCTGGAGCTCGAGGTCGTTGCGGAGCCGCCACCCGGTCGTGGCCTGCAGCCCCCCGACGTCGCCCTCGCGCCAGGCCCACAGGTAGCTGGCCCAGGCGGCCTCGGCGGTCGTCCGGTCGGGGTAGCGCTCCGGGCGCTCGACCGGGCCCGTGGCGAGCCCCGAGGCGCAGCCGGCCAGGGCGAGCGCGAGCGCGAGGGCGGGGGCGAAGAGGCCGGACGGTCGCAGGGCTCCTGGCCGCGGCGGGGAGGCGGGGTTCATGCGCGACCGCGGGAAGAGGGAGGAGAAGAAGAAGAGGGGAAGAGGGAGGGCAAGGGCAAGGGACGAGGAGGAGACAGGGGGGGGGGGCGCGAGCCGCGGGAACTGGAACGGGAACGGGAACGGGAAGAAGCGTCCGTACCGTCGCCGCCGACGCCCTGCACGCTCACGCCACGGCCTCGGCCACGGCCGCCGCGAGCGGCCGCCCGGCCAGCCGCGCGTAGACCGCCTCGTAGCGGCGCGCGGTCTCGGCCACGACGTCCGGTGGGAGGCCCGGCGCCTCGGGCCCCTCGAGGACCTCGCGGGGGAGCGTCTTCAGGTGGTCGCGCACGAGCTGCTTGTCCCAGGGCACGGGCTGCGCGCCGGGGACGTGGCTCGCCGCGTCGAAGAAGCGGCTCGAGTCCGGCGTGAGCAGCTCGTCGACGATCACGAGCCGCCCGTCGGGCAGGTGGCCCAGCTCGAGCTTCGTGTCGCAGAGGAGCAGCCCCGCGGCCCGGCAGCGGGCCGTCGCGGCCGCGAACACGGCGAGCGCCGTCTCGCGGAGCGCCGCGGCGAGCTCGGCGCCGACGAGGGCCTCGAGCTCGCCGCGCGTGAGCGGGAGGTCGTGGCCGACGGCGGCCTTCGTCGTGGGCGTGAAGATCGGGGCCGGCAAGGGCCCGCCGAGCGGGATCCCCGCCGGCAGCGCCTCGCCCTGGATCGCGCCGTCGCGCCGGTAGGCCTCCGCGACCGAGCCGGCGAGGAAGCCGCGCACGACGCACTCGACCGGGACGACCCGCGCGCGTCGGACGAGCGTCGCGCGGCCCCCGAGCCCCCGCGCGGCCGCCGCCGCGGCGGGCGGCATGTCGGCCGCGCGCTCGCTCACGAAGTGCGTGGCGAACGGGCCCCCGGGCGCGCCGCCCGGCGCCTGGCCGAGGGTCCGGAACCAGAACGCCGAGAGCTGCGTCAAGACGGCGCCCTTGCCAGGGATCGGCGCGGCGAGGATCCGGTCGAAGGCCGAGATCCGATCGGTCGCGACGAGGAGCAGGTGCTCGTCGTCGACGCGCCACACGTCGCGGACCTTGCCCCGGTGGACGAGCTCGAGCCCGGGCAGCCGGGTCTCGGTCACGACGTCTGCGGTCACGAGGTCCTCCTCCCGCGCGGCCCGTGCTCGGGCTCAGCGAAGCGTCACGGACGGGCGGCGCCGGGGCCGGCGCCGCCGCGGGCCAGCTCCTCGACGTGGGCGAGCGTCCAGCGCCGCCCGCGGCCCTGGCCTGCCTGCCGGCCGATCGGCGCGTGCCCCAGGAGGACCGCGGGCGCCTCGAGGCGCAGCAGCGCGGCGAGCGCGAGCGCGAGCGCGTCGGCCGCGTCGAGGGCGGGGACACGCGCGGGCGCGTGGGAGACGGCGCGCAGGACGGCGCTGCGCACGGCCTCCTTGCCGGCGGCGCCGTGGCCCGCGACGACCTTCTTGACGAGCGCGGGCGAGAGCTCGTGGACGGGGCGGGCCGCGAGCGCGCCCGCCAGAACGCACACGGCGCGGGCCTCGCCGAGGCGCAGGGCGCTGCGCACGCTCTTGCCGCCGAACGCCTCCTCGACGACGAGCGCGTCGGGCGCGTGCTCGTCGAGCAGCGCGCGCACCCCGGCGTGGATCCGCGCGAGGCGCAGCGGGAACGGCTCGTCCTGGGGCGCGCGGATCGTGCCGCAGCCGACGAGGCGCGGCCGCTCGTGCGCGGCGCCCGCGCGCTCGACGACCCCCCAGCCCGTGACGCGGCTGCCCGGGTCGATCCCGAGCACGCGCCGGACGACGCCCGGGGCGGCCGGCGTCACGCGTCGTCGTCGTCCGCGTCGTCGTCGTCCGCGTCGTCGTCGTCCGCGTCGTCGTCGTCCGTGTCGTCGTCGTCCGTGTCGTCGTCGTCCGCGTCGTCGTCGTCCGCGTTGTCGTCGTCCGCGTTGTCGTCGTCCGCGTCGTCGTCGTCCGCGTCGTCGCCGTCCGCGTCGTCGTCGTCCGCGTCGTCCGCGTCGTCCGCGTCGTCCGCGTCGTCCGCGTCGTCCGCGTCGTCCGCGTCGTCGTCGCCCGCGTCGTCGTCGCCCGTGGCCCGCGCCGGGCGGCGCCCGCCCGCGCTCGCGCGCGCCAGCTCGTCGGCCGTCACGACGTCGCCCTCGCCGCCCTCGTCCTCGTCCGCGCCGTCCGCGTCGTCCCCGCGCGGCCCGAGCGCGCGGAGGAGCACCGCCGCCACCTCGTCCTCGTCGAGCAGGGCCGCGACGTCGCGCACGTTCGCGTTCGGGTCGTCGTCGAGCCAGTGCGCCTGCTCCGCGAGCCCGCCCATGTGCTCGAGCCGGCGCGCGATCCCGCCGCCCTTCTTGGCCAGGCTGAGCCGCGAGCGCAGCACGATCTTGACCGGGACCTCGGGCCAGGGGAGCTGCTTGCGCAGCTCGTTCTTCAGGTAGCGCAGCCAGGCTCGCTCGAACAGGCTCGGCTCGTTGACGAACAGGAGCACGGTGACCGGGTTCACCGCGACCTGCGTCCCGAAGTAGACCTTGCCCATCTTCCCGTGCCGCGGCTTGGGGCGGCGGCGCTCGAGCGCGCGCCCGAGCGCCCGGTTGAGCGGGGCGGTGCCCGTGCGCAGGCGCGCCTGCCGGTCGAGCTCGAACGCGACCTGCACGGGCGCCGTCGCGTGGTCGCCCGCCTTGGCCGAGATCGAGACGACCGGGCAGTGGTCGAGCCCGGGGAGCTGCGTGTGGACGTACTCGGCGAATTGCTCGAGCGTCATGCCCTGCTCCACGAGGTCCCACTTGTTCGCCACGACGACGCAGGCCTTGTGCTCCTCCTCGACGGTCTGCGCGAGCTTCTTGTCGACGGCCGCGACCTTCTCGAGCGCGTCGAGCACGAGCAGCACGGCGTCGGCGCGCCGCACTGCCTCGACGGCGCGCCCGTGCGAGATGATCTCGATGTGGTCGTCGAACTTGCCGCGCTTGCGGAGCCCCGCCGTGTCGATCAGGACGACGTCGCGCCCGCCCACCTGGCACAGCACGTCGACCGCGTCGCGCGTCGTCCCGGGCTTCTCCGACACGATCACGCGGTCCTCGCCCACGAGCCGGTTCACGAGCGTCGACTTGCCGACGTTGCGCCGGCCGACGATCGCGAGCCGGAGCGGGCCGCGCCCGCCGCGCCCGTCGTCGGCGGGCGGCCCGGCCGGCGCCGGGACCCCCTCGCCCGCCGGGAGCAGCTTCGCGAGCGCGTCCAGCACGTCCCAGCGCCCGAAGCCCTCGCGCGCCGACGTGCAGAGCAGCTCGCCCGGGAAGCCGAGCGCGTAGAACTCGCCCGCGGTCACCTCGAGGTCGCGCGTGTCGGCCTTGTTCGCGATCAGGAGCGCCGGCTTGCCCAGGCGCTTGACCCGCTGCGCGATCCGCTGGTCGAGCGGCACGAGCCCGTCGCGCGCGTCGACGAGGAACAGGATCGCGTCGGCGTACTCCATGGCGAGGTCGATCTGGCGGTTCACGTCCGCGTCGTGCGCGTCGCCCGTCCCGCCGAGCCCGCCCATGTCGCAGACCTCGATCTTGCGCCCGTCGGGCAGCTCGACGAGCGCGGCGATCCGGTCGCGCGTCGTCCCCGCCGTCGGCTCCGTGATCGCGACCCGCTGGCCCACGAGTCGGTTGAAGAGCGTCGACTTGCCCACGTTGGGGCGGCCGACGATCGCGACGAACGGGTAGCGGACGCCGGGCGCGGCGAGCGGCGGCGAGGGCGGCTTGAGCTGGCGACGGCCCTTCTTCGGTGAGCGGGCCACGGGGTCTCTCCTGGCGCGGCTGGGCGCGCGAGGGCGGGATTCTACCGGCGACGGGGCGCGCGCCGGCTCGCCGGGGCGAAGAGGCTCCGCCGAAGGGGGCGCCGGCCGCGGGCGGGCGCCCGGCCCTCCCGCCCTGCGCGGGTCGGGTCAGTCCCGCTCCATGAGCGCGCCGAGGACGGCCTGCCAGGCGGGGAGCGCGACGCCGCCCGTGACGAGGATCCCGATCATGACGAACAGCATGCCCGGGCCGTCGCTCGACCAGTGGTTGACCCTGCCCACGTGGATCAGGCCCAGGCAGGCGGCGGTCGCCGCGACCGCGATCGGCAGCGCGACGCAGCCGACGCACCCCGCCGCCCCGCTCGTTCGCTCCCTCGGCGCCGGCACGTCAGCCCTTCGCCCACAGGCCCACGCCGGCGGCGAGGAGGCCGAGCGCGACGGGCCAGGCGGCCGCGGCCACGGCGCCGGCCACGACGACGGCGATCATGACGAACAGGATCCCGGGCCCGTCGCTGCGCCAGCCCGCGTCGCTGCCCACGTGGAACGCGCCCACGCACAAGGCCGTCGCGGCGGCGGCCACGAGGGCCGCGAGGAGCCCCGAGCAGCCGAGCGCAGCCGCGCCGCCGAGCACCCCGGCCCGGTCGCTCCCGCGCGCACAGGCCGCGCCCCCGGGCGCCGCGCGGGTGGCCGGCCTCCGGCCACCGTGGGGCGGGACCTCGGGCAGGACGGGGCTCATGTCGTCGCCGGGCGGCCGCACGCCCGGAGCGTAGCGCCGCCCGGCGAGCCCCGCCTGGGCCAAGCGTCCGGGCCGGCGCCGCGCGGCCGCCCACGGCGACCTGGACCGGCCTCCGGGCCGTTGGCGAGCTGGCTTCATGCCGACGTTGGTCCTGCCTCCCCGCTACACGGAGGACTCGCGCGCGGTCCGTGACGCAGCCGTCCGGGCGGGCTGGAGCGTGGAGCGCCTCCTGCGCTGGCGCGTCGAAGGCGCGCTCGTCGACCCCGTGCTCTACGGCGAGCCGCTCTTCGTGGCCGTCGTCGCGCCGCAGCTCGAGCTCGCCATGCTCGAGCCGCCGCTCGACCGGCTCCCTGGGCTCCCCGAGCGGCTCCTGCGCCGGCGCGTCGAGTGCGTCCCGCTCGGGCAGGCGCGCGCGCGGCCCGGCCCCGTGTTCGTCAAGCCGGCGGACGAGAAGGCCTTCGTGGCGAAGGTCTGGGAGTCCGGCGCGGCGCTGCCTGGCCCCGACGAGCTGCCCGATCACGTTGTGACGCTCGTCGCCGAGCCCGTGGCCTGGTCGCTCGAGGTCCGGTGCTTCGTGGTCGAGGGGGAGGTCGTCACGGCCTCGCCGTACCTGCGCGACGGCGAGCTCGTGCGCGCGCCCGACGGCTCGTGGCCCGCGGCCCCGGAGGAGCTCGCGGAGGCGCTCGCCTTGGCGCGCGAGGTCGTCGCCACCGTCGAGCTTCCGCCCGCGGTCACGCTCGACGTCGGACTCGTCACGGGCCGCGGGTGGGCCGTGGTCGAGGCGAACCCGTGCTGGGGCTCGGGGATCTACGGCTGCGATCCGGCCGAGGTCCTTCGCGCGGCCCGCCGCGCGAGCGTGCCCGCCGCCTCGATCACGGAGGCCGACGCGCGCTGGGTCGTGACCCGGCGCGGAGACGAGGCGCCGCCTGCCGGATCGGCGTGAGCATGTCGCTCTCCCCGGTGCGGCGCCGCACCCCGGGGCCCCCAGCGAGGCCCCCCGGCCCTCGGAAGTTTGGCAGCCGCCGCTCGCTCGGGCCAGGCTGTTCGGCGAGCCTGCGCGTCGGCTCCCGCAGCCGAGTGGACGCACCCGAGCGCCCGCGTCGGGAACGGTGGCCCTTCGTCGCGTGCCATGCTTGCCGTCAGGTGAGGCGTCTCGTGTCACCATGGTGGCGCAAGACGGGTCTGGCGCGAGCCAGGAGGGCACATGGCCGATGAAGGCAAGGAAGGCGAGGGCCTCGACGAGCACGGAGGCTTCGCCCCGGTCTTCCCGATCGAGTTGCTCGCCGAGCAGCCGATCGTGATCGACGAGGAGGCGCTCTTCGCTGACATGATTCGGGCGTTGGGACCGGTCGATCGGCGCGGGGAACCGCCGGCCGCGCTGTACTTCCTCCCGTCGTTCCCGGTCGAGCTGGCCGACGCCAAGCTCTGCGCCCAGGTCGCGCTCTTGCGCGCCGACCGGCCTGGAGCGCCGGAGAAGATCGAAGACTCGGCGTGCCAGAGCTGGCGGCTCGAGCCCGAGGTCGCACGAGCGCGCGCCGCCCGGGCCATGCACTCGATCCTCCTCACCGACTTCATGTCCTCGAGCCTCGGGCACGATCAGCGACGAACGGTCCTGTCGGCGAGCCTGCGGGCAGCGCTCCGGAACTCGAACGTCGAGCTGGTTCACTTCGCTTTGACGCAGCAGTTCTTGGACGCCGAAGACCTCCTCGAGCGCCTCGAGCAGGAGGACGAGGTGACGAACCCGACCGCCGGGTTCCTGAACGTGCGGTTCTTCAACATCGCAGGCACCGAGGGCGACATGGTCATGGATACCCTCGGCCTGACCGCGCTCGGCCTGACCGACTTCCAGGTCCACTTCCGTGGCCTCGACCCGAGCGACGTGGCAAGCACCCTCCAGGGGCTCGGGCGCTACTGCTTCGAGAAGGGGCCCGTGATCGAGTCGGGACACACGGTCGAAGGGGTGAGGCCGGGTTCGAAGTGGCGTTGCCAGGCCGAGCGGTCGTTGATCGCTCCTTACCGGGTCGTGCTCGACCTGAACCCGGGGCCCGGCTTCGCCGCCGGCAGGAGGACGTGAGGGGCGGCGTCCCCTCGTCCTCTCCGCGCCCGGGCCGTGCTCGGCCGACCTCCCTCACGGTCGGCCCGCTGATCCCATCTCTCACACGCCGCGTGGGCGCCGCTCGGAGACGAGGTGGGACGCGAGGTCGAGGGCGGCCTGGAGCGCGAGCTGGAGCGTGTGCTCGACGAAGCGGCGCTCCCCGAGGTCTCGCTCCAACAGCTCGGGCCTCGCCAACTCCCGGAGCTCGCGCAGGCACGTCTCGACGAAGGAGAGCTTCTTGGCGACGAGCGCAGTCGCCTCGGGTCCCGAGCCGCTCACGAGGGCGCCAGGCGCCGGTACTCGCGCAGGATCGGGAGCAGGTCGAAGTACTCGTTGCGGCGTCGGACCTCGAACGCGACGCGGGCCGCGCGGTCGCGCTCGAGCACGAGGCGGCCGTCGCGCAGGACCTCGTGCACGAGGTCGGCGGGCGCCCCCTCGAGCGACAGGAGCTGCACGGGTCGCCCGAGCAGGGCCTCGAGCTCGCCTTCGAGCGCGAGCCGCGGGCGCAGGTCGGTGTAGGTCTTCGGGCCTGGTCCCCGCCCGAGCACGGCCAGGTCGACGTCGCTCCCAGGACGCGCTTCGCCCCGGGCCACGCTGCCATACAGGTAGGCCGCCACCAGGTCGTGGTCGGCGCGGCCCTCGAAGAACTCGCGCAGGCGAGGTTCGACCTCGTGGAAGGGGACCATGCCCGGACGATGGTACCAGCTCGCGGTCGTCGCTGGCCCGGCACCGACGACGCTCGTGCGACAGGACCGTTGCCAACAGGACCGTTGCCAACGGTCCCGTTGGCGAGCGCCCCCCGCGTCGGGCCTCGCGCCCTCGCCCCGCCCTCTCGCCCCCGAGCCCGCGCGAGCCTCAGCGGCGCCCGAAGGCCCGGCGCACGCCGCCGACGACGGAGCCGAGGAGGCCGCCGGCGCGGGGGATCGGGCCGCGGCTGCGCAGCCAGGCGACCGCGTCGCGGACGGTGACCTCGGCGGCGCGCGGGGCCAGGCCCAGCTCGCGCCGGGCGCGCGCCGCGTCGACGTACCAGAAGTGGCAGGCCATGTCGTAGGCGGCGGCCTCGTCGCCCTCGTCGCCGGTCGCGCCCTCGAGCGCGTCGAGGGCCTGGGCCGTGAGCTCGGTCAGGCGGGGGCCGGCGCGCACGACCGGGGCCGGGATCCCCGTGACCTTCTCGGCGAGCACGAGGAAGGCCTCGACGGTCATGTTGTGGCCGCCGAGCAGGTAGCGCTGGCCCGAGCGCCCGCGCGTGGCCGCGGCCGCGGTCGCCTGCGCGGCGTCGCGCACGTCGACGAGCGAGAGCCCGCCCGGCGGGACGGCCACGACCTCGCGGCGCAGGAAGCGCAGGAGCACGCGCGAGCTGCCGAGCGCGTCGTCGCCGGGGCCGAGGAGCAGCGTCGGCGACACGACGACGACCTCGAGGTCGCCCGCGGCCGCCGCCTCGAGCGCGACCTTCTCGGCGTAGAGCTTGGAGAGGTAGTACGGCCAGCGGCGCACGACCTCGGTCGCCCAGGGGTCGTCGTCGGTGAAGACGCGCTCGTCCCTCGAGACCGCGACCGTCCCCGAGGTCGAGACGTGCACGACGCGCCGGACCCCGGCCGCGCGCGCGGCCGCGAGCACGTTGCGCGTCCCGCCCACGTGCAGGTCGAACAGCCCCGTGGCCTCGCCGCGGTGGCTGACCTTGCCGGCGGCGTGGAACACGACGTCCACGCCGCGGCAGGCGGCCGCGAGCGAGTCGGGCTCGAGCACGTCGCCGCGGACGACCTCGGGGCCGTCGGCGCCGGAGCGCTCGCCCGCGCCCTCACGCGCGCCGTCGCCGGCGCCCTCGCGCGCGAACGCCCGCCCGTCGCGCACGAGCGCGCGGACCGCGTGGCCCTCGGCGCCGAGCGCGCGCACGAGGTGCCGCCCCAGGAAGCCCGTCGACCCGGTCACGAGCGCCTGCACGGGCCCTCCCCTCGCGACCGCCCGCGGGCCGCCGTCGCGGCGTCTCCTCTACCACGACGGCCGGACGCCCGTGCCCCGAGGCCGCGGGGCGCGTGCGCCCCGCGGGGGTTCCTGCTACAAGCGTGCCGCCCGGCGCCGGGTCCGGCCGGCCCGCGGCGCGCGCCCTCGAGGAGTCCGCCGTGCCCCACGAGCCCGACCCGCCCGCGCCCCGGACGGCCGCCTTCTACGACCTGGACGGGACGCTCCTCAACGGGACCGTCCTCGACCACTACCTCTACTACGCGCGGCACGACCCGCACCTGCCCGCGCGCGCGCGGCGGCTCGTCGAGGCCGCCGTCAAGTCTCCCTACTACCTGTGGCTCGACCGGCTCGACCGGCGCCGCTTCAACGAGGTCTTCTACCGGAGCTACGCGGGGCTCTCGGAGGACCGGCTCGCCATGCTCGGCGAGGGCCTGTTCGAGCGCGTGCTCGAGGCGAAGCTCTACCGCGGCGTGGGCGAGCTGCTCGCCGCCGACCGCGCGGCCGGCCACGTGCAGGTCCTGCTCACGGGCGCCCTCGACTTCGTGGCCGGCCCCGTCGCGCGCCACCTGGGGATCGGGACCGTCGTCGCGAGCCGGCTCGAGGTCGACCGCAACGGGCTGTGCACGGGGGTCCTCCGCCCGCCCGTCATGGCCGGCCCCGAGAAGGCCGCGTGGATCCGCGAGTACGCGCGGACGCACGGGGTCGACCTCGAGCGCAGCGTCGCCTACGCCGACGACGCGGCCGACCTGCCCATGCTCTCCATGGTCGGCCGCCCCGTCGCCGTGAACCCCGACGCGCGCCTGCTCGCGACCGCGCGCAGCCACGGCTGGCCCGTGCTCCACGTCGACGCGCCGCCGCGCACGGTCGCGGGCGCGCTCGCGCGCACGGCGGCCGACGTCGGCCGCCGCGTGCTCGGCAAGGCCCAGGACGCGGCCGACGCGCCCCCGGCGCAGCCGGCCGGCGCCC
>JANJTH010000107.1 GCA_024711205.1 Planctomycetota bacterium
GGGCGCGAAGCCAGCGGCGGGCGCGAAGCCAGCGGCGGGCGCGAAGCCAGCGGCGGGCGCGAAGCCAGCGGCGGGCGCGAAGCCAGCGGCCGTGGCGAAGCCAGCGGCGGGGGCGAAGCCAGCGGCGGGGGCGAAGCCAGCGGCGGGGGCGAAGCCAGCGGCGGGGGCGAAGCCCTTGGCGCCGGGCAAGCCCGGGCAGCCGGGCAAGCAGAAGATCGACATCAAGGCGCTCGTCGCGAAGGTCAAGGAGAAGGAGCGGCCGCGGCGGCCGCGGCCGCTCGACGACGACGGGCGCCCCCGTCCGCGTCGCGACGACGACGAGGAGCACGAGCTCGACGACGACCGCGGCGACGAGGGCGGCGACGAGCACGAGGACGTCTCGGCCGAGGACGTCGAGGACGAGCTCGTCGGCCTGACCGCGCCCGGGCTCCCCCGCGTCGACGCGGCCGAGGCGCTCCTGCGCGACGCGCTGCGCTGCCAGCGGGCCCGCGACTTCCAGGGCGCCGAGCGCTACCTGCGCCGGTTCATGGAGCAGTTCCCGGACGACGTCCGGGGCCTGATCCACCTCGCGAACGTGAAGCGCGCGCAGGGCGACCGCACGGGCGCGCTCGAGGCCTACCGGCAGGCGCTCAAGAAGGACAAGGACAACCCGCTCGCGCTGTGGTGGAAGGCCGACTACCACCTGAGCGAGCCGCTCGCGCCCGACCTCGCGCAGGCGCAGCAGGCGCTCAAGCGGATCGTGCAGATCTTCGCGCGGCGCCGGGACGACGCCTCGCAGCAGTGGGTCGCGCAGGCGAAGGCCAAGCTGCGGTTCTGCGACAGCCGGCGCCACTCGCTCGAGTCGCGCAAGTTCCTCAAGGGGACCGACGGGCAGCCGCCGCCGCTGCGCTCGCTCAGGCGCGCGCACGAGCTGCTGCTCAAGGCGCGCGACACCTACCCCGAGGACCCGCGCAACCACATGAACCTGGGGAGCGTCGCCCTGCTCCTCGACGACCCGCGGGCGGCGATCGAGCACTGCAAGGCGGCGCTCGAGCTGAACGCGAGCTACGCGCGCGCGCACCTGATCCTGGGCCACGCCTACCGGCGGACGGGCCAGCTCCGGCTCGCCAAGGACGCGTTCCTCCAGTGCATCGAGCTCGACCAGGCGAACCGCGACTCGGGCGAGGCGTGGCGGGCCCGGCGCGAGGTCGAGCAGGAGCTCGCGCGCTACCGGCGGCGGTTCTTCAACGTGCTCGCGGGGCGCGCGGGCGACGACGGGGAGCGCGAGCCGCTCGAGCTCGGCCGGCTCAAGGAGTGGGTGACCGTCCTCGAGGGCGACCCCGTGCTGCACGCCGACCTCGCGCGCGACCCGCGCGGCGCCTACCAGCTCACCGCCCACGGCGAGCGGCACCGCTACCGGGTCCACCCGGGGCCCGAGGGGCTCGTGATCGAGCGGGCGTGACCCGAATCGTGGGGATCCGGGAGGTGCGTGGGGCCGCGAGGCGCGGGCGGAGGGGGCTCGGCGCGGCGGGCGGGGGCGCGCCGGGAGGGCGGAGCGCCGTGGTCTGGCAGCGGCCGGGAGCCGCCGCGGTCGCGCGAGGCGATCGTGCTCGAGTGCGCGGCGCGGGCCGGTCGGTGACGCGCGCCGACGTCGGCGGTGGCGAGGCGGGGTCCGATCGCCGGGCGCCGTGACAGGCGGGCCGGCCGGCCCCGGTCGGCCGACCCGCCACGAGCGGCCCCCGCGTCCCCATGCCTCGAGGCGCACGTGAGGCTCACCATGCACCTGCTCCCGCCCGCGCCGACCGACGACGACCTGCGCGCGCTGCGCACGGACGCCGGGCGGCTCGCGCGCGTGGCGGACGTCGTCGCCGCCCGCCACGGCCTGCCCCGGGGCGAGGTCGCGCCGTTCGCGAACGGATCGGTGCCCGTGGTCGCGCTGGGGGCCGCGCAGGTGCTCAAGCTGTACCCGCCGGCGGATACGTCGCACGCCGAGGTCGAGCGGGCCGCGCTCGAGGCCGTGGCGGGGCGGCTGCCGCTCGCGACCCCGGAGCCGGTGGCCGCGGGGACGCTCGACGGCTGGTCGTACCTCGTCATGACCCGGCTCCCGGGGCGGCCGGCGAGCGAGGGCCGCGAGGACGGGCTGCCGGGGACCTTCCCGTGGCGGACGATCCCGCGCGCGCGCCAGCACGCGCTGCTCGAGCGGCTCGGCGCCGCGATCCGGGCGCTCCACGCGCTGCCCGTGGCGGACCTCTCGCCCGTCCTGCGCCCGGACTGGGCGGGGTTCCTCGCCGCGCAGCGCGCGGGGTGTGTCGCCCACCACCGCGCGCGCGGGGCCGACGAGGCCTGGCTCGCACGGCTCGAGCCGTTCCTCGCCGGGACCCCGCTCGCGCCGGCGCGGCTCGCGCTCCTCCACACGGAGGTCATGCTCGACCACGTGTTCGTCGCGGAGGGCCCCGACGGCTGGGCGCTCACGGGCCTCCTCGACCTCGAGCCCGCGGTCGTGGGCGACCCCGACTACGAGCTCGCCGCGGTCGGGGTCTTCGTGTGCCGCGGCGACCGCGCGCTCCTCGGGGCCTTCCTCGACGGCTACGGCGTCGCGCGCGCCGACCGGCCCGCGCTCGCGCGCCGCGTCCTCGCCCACGCGCTGCTCCACCGCTACGCGCACTGGCCGCTGTATCTGCGCCTGCTCCCCGCGCCCGCGCCGGGCGAGGACCCGAGCGACCTGGCCCTGCGCTGGTTCGGGCCGCCCGCGTGAGGCGCGCGGGCGCGGGCCCGCGTGCGCGGAGGTCGCGGCGCGAGCCCGCCCGCCCGGGCCCGTCGTTGCTGATCCGCGCGCCGGGGCCTATCCTCGCGCGCCACGCGGCGCGCCGGGCGCCGCGCGGGGGAGCGCACGGTGGGCGCGTCGTCGGGGCTCAGGACCGAGTGCACGAAGTGCGACTACGCGCGCCGGTTCGCCCCCGAGTACGGCGGGCGGTACTTCCGCTGCCCCAGGTGCCGCGAGGGGGTGCTCGCCGTGCCGCGCGCCTCGGTCGAGCAGGCCCGCGCCTGGCAGACGAGCGAGGACGCCTGGCTGCGCGCGCTCGTCGAGCAGGTCGGGGCCGCGGACGCGCCGCCGCCCGCGAAGGGCGCGGGCGGGCCGGACGCGGGACCCGGCGGCGGGCCGCCAGCGGGCGGGCCACCAGCCGGCGGCGCGGACGACGGGTCGTCGGACGAGACGAACAAGGTCGCGCCGCCCCTCCAGGCCGCGAAGCCGGGGGCCGCGGCCGCCCCGGCCGGCCCGGCCCACAAGGGCGAGGTCGCGCAGGCGCGCCGGATCCTCGTCGAGTGCGGCCTGTGCGGGTTCCACGTGGGGATCCCGCCCGCCTTCTTCGGCAAGACCGTCCACTGCCCGGCCTGCGCCGGCGACACGGTGTTCAGCGAGTCGACGCTCGAGCCGGTCAAGGACGAGCTGATCGACCGCATGATCCTCGAGACCCACGAGCGGCGCGCGCTGTTCGACCCGCCCGCCGCGCGCAAGGGGACGACCGTGCGCGCGTTCCTCGTGGGCGTCGGGATCGGCCTGGGCGCCCTGGCCGTGCTCGGGCTCGTGGCGTCGTCGCGCCGCGACGACGCCCGCGCGCGGGCCGAGGCCGAGGCCCGGCGCGAGGGCTGGCGCTGGGCCACGACCGCCGAGCACCCGCGGCTCCTCCACGAGCCGTGGTGCGTGGACCTCGTGCGCCCCGACCAGCGCGTGACCGAGGAGGAGTACCGCGCGCGGCGCGGCGAGCTCGTGCTGCACGCCTGCGAGTAGCGCACGCTTGTTGGCGCGGGGGGACGTGCGTAGGCTCGGGCCCCGGAGGCCCGCCCGTGAAGCTCCCGCTCCCGTTCGGCCTCGGCGAGACGAAGCCCACGCACTACCGGACCATGCTGCGGGTCCTGTGGGACAACCGCGACCAGCTCGACTACGCCTGGCGGGTGCTCAACCGCGGCGTGTGCGACGGCTGCGCGCTCGGGACCTCGGGGCTGCGCGACTGGACGCTCGAGGGCACGCACCTGTGCGTCGTCCGGCTCGAGCTCCTGCGCCTGAACACCATGGGCGCCATGGACCCGCGGCGCCTGCGCGACGTCGCGGCGCTCCGGAAGCTCGACGAGCGCGCGCTGCGCGCGCTCGGGCGGCTGCCCTACCCCATGCGCCGCGACGCGGGGGAGCCCGGGTTCCGGCGGATCTCCTGGGCCGAGGCGCTCGAGCTCGTGGGCGGGCGGCTCGAGCGGGCCGACCCGGACCGCGTCGGCTTCTTCCTCACCTCGCGCGGGCTCACGAACGAGACCTACTACGTGGCCCAGAAGGTCGCGCGCGCGCTCGGCTGCCCGCACGTCGAGAACTCGGCCCGGCTGTGCCACGCGCCCTCGAGCGCCGGCATGAAGTCGACCGTCGGCGTGGCCGCGTCGACGGTCAGCTACCGCGACTGGATCGGGACCGACCTGCTCGTGTTCCTGGGCTCGAACTTCGCCAACGACCAGCCGGTCGCGACGAAGTACGTCGAGATGGCGCGGGCGAAGGGCACGCGCGTGCTCGCCGTGAACAGCTACCGCGAGCCGGGCCTCCAGCGCTACTGGATCCCGTCGACGCCCGGGAGCGCGCTGTGGGGGACGGCGCTCGTCGACCGGTTCGTGCAGGTCCACCAGGGCGGCGACCTGGCGCTCCTGTGCGCGGCCATGCAGCGCCTGATCGAGCGGGGCGCCGTCGACCGGGCCTTCGTCGACGCGCACACGCGCGGCTACGACGAGCTCGCGCGCGGGCTCCTGGCCCAGCCGCGCGCGGACCTGCTCCGGCTCGCGGGCGTCGACGCGGGCGAGCTCGAGGCCCTCGTCGACGAGCTCGCGCGCGCGCGCACGGCCGTGCTCGTGTGGAGCATGGGGATCACGCAGCACGCGCACGGGACGCGGACCGTCCAGGCGATCTGCGACCTGGCGCTCCTGCGCGGCTGGGTCGGGCGCGCGAAGTCCGGCCTGGTCCCGATCCGCGGGCACTCGGGCGTGCAGGGGGGCGCCGAGATGGGCGCCTACTCGACGGCGCTCCCGGGCGGCCTGCCCGTGACCGAGGCGAACGCGGCGGCGCTGTCCCGGGAGTACGGGTTCCCGGTCCCGGCCCGGGTCGGGCGGACCACGCCCGAGCTGCTCGCGGCCGCCGCGCGGGGCGAGCTCGAGGTGCTCTACTCGGTCGGCGGCAACTTCCTCTCGACCATGCCGCGCCCCGACCGCGTCCGGCGCGCGCTCGAGCGGGTGCCCGTGCGCGTCCACCAGGACATCGTGGTCAACCCGTCCGCGCTCGTCGACGCGGGGGAGACGGTCGTGCTCCTCCCCGCGCGCACGCGCTACGAGCAGCGGGACGGCGGGACCGAGACGACGACCGAGCGGCGCGTGGTCTTCTCCCCCTACGTGCCGGGGCACGACGTGGGCGAGGCGCGCAGCGAGTGGGAGATCCTCCAGGACGTGGGCGCGCGGGCCCGGCCGGCGCTCGCGGACCGGCTGCGCTTCGCCTCGGGGCAGGCGATCCGCGACGAGATCGCGCGCGTCGTCCCGATGTACCGCGGGATCGAGCGCCTGCGCCGGCGCGGCGACCAGTTCCAGTATGGCGGGCCCCGCCTGTGCGAGGGCGGGCAGTTCCCGCTGCCGGAGGGCCGGGCGCGGCTCGTCGCGGTCGCCCCGCCCGAGCTCGAGGTGCCCGACGGCGTGCTGCGGCTGGGGACGCGGCGCGGCAAGCAGTTCAACTCGATCGTGTGGGAGGACCAGGACCCGCTCACCGGCGCGCGGCGCGACGACGTGCTGCTCGCGGCCGAGGACGCGGCGCGGCTCGGCGTGGCCGAGGGCGAGCGGGTCGTGCTCGAGAACGAGCACGGGCGCTACGCGGCGCGGGTCAAGCTCGCGCCGATCCGCCCGGGCAACGTGCAGGGGCACTGGCCCGAGGTCAACGTGCTCCTCCCCGACGACCGCTGCGACCCGCTGGGCGGCGTGCCCGACTACACGGCGCTCGTCCGCGTGCACCGCGAAGGGGTTGCCGGCGCCGCGCCTTCGGCGACAATCGGCCCCAGCTCCGAGGAGAACGCATGAGCACCTGGAAGATCACCTGGATGGGCGAGGGCGTCGTGCCGGTCGAGGGCGTGGGCGCCTTCGCGCGCTACACCACGGCCTCGGTGAGCGAGGCGATCGCGACCTCGCTCAAGGGCAAGCCCGGCTGGCAGATCACGGCCCCCGACGGCGCGGCGAGCGGCGCGGCGCCCGCGGCGGCCCCCGCGCCCGCGGCGGCCCCGGCCGCGGACGCCAAGAAGGCCGACGACAAGAAGCACGACGACAAGAAGCACGACGCGAAGGCCGACGACAAGAAGCCGGCCGACGCGAAGGCCGACGACAAGAAGCACGACGACAAGAAGCACGACGACAAGAAGCCGGCCGACGCGAAGGCCGACGACAAGAAGCCGGCCGACGCGAAGGCCGGGAAGTAGCTGCGGGTCGGCCGGTCCGGGCGCTCAGCCGCCGAGCCGGCCGACCATGACGACGCGGTCGAAGGCGCGGGGGAGGCTCCCCACGCGCTCCTCGAGCCCAGGGGCGCAGTCGCGCGTGAGCACGCGCCCGTCGGGGCGGACGTAGAGGCGGGCGCACAGCCGCCCGCCGACGGCCCCGGCGAGCAGCGCGAGCGCGTCCGCGCGCGTGAGCCCCGCCAGGTCGAAGACGGGCTCGACGCAGCGGGGGCACCAGCGTACGGGCCCGTCGCCGCGGAGCGACGCCCACGCGGCGTCGGCCTCGAGCGGACACGGCGACGCGACGTGGAGGCGCGCGAGCGGGTCGGCGGGCTCCGCCCCCGGGGCGAGCTCCGCGCTCGGGCCCTCCGCGCTCGGGCCCTCCGCGCTCGGGCCCTCCGCGCTCGGGCCCTCCGCGCCCCGCCGCGCCGCCCCGGCCGTCGCGCGCGCGCGCGCTCGCTCGAGCGTCCGCTCGACGAGCGGGTCGCCCGCGCCCTCGACCCACGGTGCGAGCTCGGTCGCGAGGGCGACCCGGATCGCGGCAAAGTGCGTGACCAGGTCGCCCGTGGCGCCCGACCACCAGCGCCCGAAGGCGGGCGCTCGGGCGCTCGAGCGTCGCGAGCGGGCGCTCGTCGGCCAGGGCCGCGACCGCGCGGCGGCGCGCCTCGTCCTCGGGGCGGAGCGCCCAGTCACCCACGAGCTCGTGGCGCCGCCAGAGGACCCGGACGAGCGGCGGGGGGTCGTCGGGCCGCGGCGCGCCGCCGAGGCCGGGGGACGGCGCGCTGGCGGCC
>JANJTH010000032.1 GCA_024711205.1 Planctomycetota bacterium
CCGCGCGTGCGCCGTCCTGGCGGCGAGCGCCGCCGCGGCCCTCCTCGGCGGCTGCCCGGGCGGCGGCGCGCCGACGCCGCGCGCGCGCGGGCAGGTCCTGGGCCCGATCGACTCGAGCGTGCGGGTGGTCCTCGTCGACCCCGGCTCGAGCCACCTGAGCCAGGCCGCGGTCGGGCCCGACGGTCGGTTCGAGCTGCCGCTGCCCGCGGGCCTCCTCGCGCCCTGGGTCGTCGTCCACGGCCCCGGCGGGGTGCTCGTGCAGTCGGACGCGCTCGCGGACCCGGCCGCCGGCGCGGCGCTCGCCCCGGTCGCCCCCTGGTCGAGCGCGCTCCGCGCGCAGCTCGCGGGCGGCCGCGTGCGGTTCGACTGGGCCCCGGTCGCGGCGGAACCTGGCCTGCCCGCGCCCGCGCAGTACTCGCTGCTCGTCCTCTACCCCGTCGCGGGCGGGGCCGAGCCGGGCCAGTCCACGCTCCTGACCCGGGACCCCTGGGCCGAGCAGGCCTGGGACGAGTTCGTCGGGCTCTTGCCCGGGATCGACCCCGCGGGCGACACGCTCGAGCTCGTCGTGCGCGCCTCGGGCCGCGAGCCCCCGGGCTGGGCGAGCTGGGTCGGCGCGCGCGCCCGCTGGCGCCCGCGCGACGGCCACCTCGAGGCGCTGCCGCCGGGCGAGTGACCTCGCGCGGGGTCACTCGGGCGGCGCGTCCTCCAGCGGGACCCGCTCGAGCGTGGCGAGGTGCGCGCGCGCCCGGGCGATCGCCTCGGGCCCGTAGAGCTCCTCGCGCGTCAGCTCGAGCTCGGGCCCGAGCTGGCGCACGACCTCGTCCATGGCGAGGTCGCAGGCGCGGCGGCGCAGGTCGCGCAGGTGGCTCGCCAGCACGTCGACGACCTCGGTCCGCTCGAGCCAGGGCGCGAGGTGCGGGAGCTGCCACGGCTCGCCGACGTAGGGGAGGAGCGCGCTCAGCGCCTTGGTCCGCGGCCCGCGCGCGCCCTCGAGGATCCGGGCCCATCGCGCGCGCGCCGCCGGGTCGCCGAGGCGCGCCAGCCCCGCCAGGAGCCCGTCCCGCGCGGCCTCGTGCTCGGCGAGGCGGCCCTGCAGCGCGGCGATCGCCGCGCCGCCCCCCATGCGCCCGAGGACCATGGGGACGCCGCGCCGGACGGTCGGGCACGGGCTCCGGTCCCAGGCGAGCAGCAGGCGCGCCTCGAGCGCGCGCTGGGGGGGCGCGTCGAGGAGCGCCTGGACGACGAAGGCCCGCACCTGCCGGTTCCCGTCCGCCAGCGCGTCGACCAGCAGCTCGCCCGCCCGGCGCCCGCCGGCCGCCTGGAGCGCCTGGATCACGAGCAGGCGCCGCTCCGGGTCCGGCGCCGCGAGGGCCGGCGCCAGCATGTCGGCCGCCGCCTCGCCGAGCGCGCGGGCGCGCTCGACGGCGGCCGGGTCGTTCCGCTCGAGGAGCGCGGAGAGCTCGTAGTCGGTCACGGGCGGCTCCTGTGCGGCGGCGACGGCGAGGCACGCGACGACGACGAGCGCGAGCCGCCGCGCGCCCGGGCTAGTAGAGGTTCGTCGCGTCGAGCATACGGGCCCGGGCACGCTTGACCTCCCCGTCCTGCTTGGCGACGGCGTCCGGGTGCTCCTTGAGCGTGAGCAGGCAGCCCCGGTGCCCCTGGCCGTTCGTCTGGCCGTAGCCCACGTCGCGGCGCCGCGCGCCCCCCGGGAGCAGGTTGTTCGGGTGCATGAGCTGCCGGCGCGCGTACGAGTCGGCGCGGCCCGGGCCGTTCACGTCGCCCGCGTGGGTCAGGGTCAGGAAGTGGCCGATCTCGTGGGCCACGTCGTTGCCGACCGCGTGGTCGAGCGCCGCGCCCGTGTAACCCCGGGAGAAGTCGTTGAAGGTCACGGGCGGCCCGCCGTTGACCGTGAAGCTGTCGCTCATCGCGATCACGCAGGCCGGGTTGGGCATGTTCAGCGCCGCCCCGGCGGTCGCGAGGTTCATGACCATGTTCTCGCGCCGGATCCCGATCCCGAGCAGGCCCTCGAACGCCCACACGAAGTAGATGTGGCACCGCCCCGCCGTGTAGCCGAGCGCCGCGACGCGGTGCAGGGCGGCGGTCCCCGCGTTCACCTGGCGGAAGCAGCGGTCGTCGACCGGCGCGTTCACGACGACGTGCGAGACGGCCGCCGCCACGCTGAGGTGGATCCCGGCCGGGCGCCAGATCGCCCGCGCGACCGCGAAGATCCGGTTCAGCTCGTCCTGGTCCGTGGGCGCGATCCCCCCCCCGGCGGCCGCCGTCGCGGCCTGGTGGATCGTCACGATGTGGGGCGTCACGAGGAGCGTCCGCACCTCGAAGGTGTGCGCCTCGGCCTCCGCCAGGATCGGGCCCGTGGCCGAGCCGAGGCGGATCTGGAGCGCCTGGCCGGCGGTCGTGTCCGCCACGCCGCGGACCTTGACGACCCCGTCCGCCGGGATCGGCCCGCCGCCGGCGGGCTCGACCACCTCGATCAGGGGCTCGGGGCTCTCGCTCACGGTGGCGAAGAGCGGGGCCGACGCGTCGAGGTCCGCCCGCTCGACCTTGAGCCGGACCGTGTCACCGACGCTCACGCCGAAGGTCGGGCCGCGGGCCTCGGTCGCCGCGAACCCCGACGCCGTGGCCATCTTCCAGCCGCGGTCGTCCGGGTCCGGCGCGTCGAGCCGCGGCTTGCCCGTGACCGCGCGGGTGACCCGGAGGGGGACGATGATGTGCGAGTCGTTCTGGACGTGGACCCGGGTCACCATGCCTGGCCCTCCGCCCCTGGACCGTAGCACAGGGCCGGGCCCGACCCCAGCGGCCCCCGACGGGCTCGGACCAGCCCGGTGCTAGAATTCCGGTCTTCCCCCGCGTCCGGGAGCCCCCATGGCCAAGCCGCCGGAGTTCGACGCCCTCTGGGCCGCGTATCCGCACGCCGACAGCGCGACGGTGCGCGAGGAGATCGGCGGCGCCGTCGACAACCCCGACTACGCGAACACCTGCGCGATCCGCATGAGCCGCGCGCTGAACTACACGGGCCACCCGATCCCCGCCCGGGAGGGCCTCTATGCGGTCAAGGGCGCGGACGGCAAGCGCTACGCGCTCCGCATGAAGGAGCTGACCGAGTACCTCCAGGTCCTGTGGGGGGCGCCGCAGGTCCGCGTGAAGAGCCCGAACGGCGACCAGTCGAAGTTCGACGGCAAGAAGGGCGTGATCTCGTTCCTCGGGATCCCCGGCTACGCGGGCGGCGGGCACATCGACCTGTGGGACGGCGCCGGGACCTCCCAGGGCGCCTACTTCGACTCGAGCGAGGTCCTGCTCTGGGAGTCCCCGGCGCCGGCGCCCGAGACCGGCCCCCTCGGGACGAGCACGGGCGGCGAGGCGGCCTCGGCGGGCACGGCCGCGGACCCGACGGCGAACGAGCCCGACCTCGTCGAGAGCGACGGCCCGCCCCCCGCGCCGCCGCCCGCCGAGGAGCCCGCCGCGGCCCCGGCCGAGGAGCCCCCGCCCGACCCCGGCCCCGTGGTCACCGCCGGGGGCACGGCCTCGGAGGGCGACGCCTACTACCTCCTCCCGGACGGGACGATCGACGTCGAGTACGAGGTCCTGTGCCAGCCGCCCCCGGCCACGCGCTCGACGGCCACGATCTTCCGCCACGAGGTGGGCGGCGAGGAGCTGGGCACGGAGACGCTCGTCGACCAGGGGGGGAGCACGCTCTCGCTCCAGCTCTCGCGCTTCCAGCTCGCCGACTCGCCCCTCGCGGTGCAGTTCGCGTTCGAGAAGGAGGGCGCGCGCCTCCCGCGCGTCGAGGTCGCGCGCATGTTCGCCCTCGCCGCGGCGGCGCCCTGGCGGATCGAGGTGCCCGCCGACGCGAAGCCCGGCGAGGCGCTGACGCTGCGGGTCTCCGAGTGGGCGGCGCTCGCGCAGGACGCGCCGGGCCGGGAGCCGAACCCGTTCTCCGGGCTCGACGCGGGGCGCGTGAGCGCCGACGTCAAGTCGGCCGTGAAGTGGGAGGTCGACGGAGCCGCGCGCGACGAGACGGGCGAGCAGCCGAGCGTCACGCTCGACGAGGCGCTCGCCGGCCGCAACGTGCCGGTCGAGGCCTACGTGGGCGACGGGCCGGCCCCGGGCTACGCGCGCGCCTCGATCGCGGTGCCGCTCCTGCGCGTGCGCGGCGAGGACGGCGAGGCCCCGCCGCCCGACCGCGTGGACGTCGGGGGGCGCGTGACGCTCGTGGCGGTCGTCTCGCCCGACGTGCCGGGCGCGTGGGCGTGGAGCGTCGAGGGCGACCAGGTCACGCTCGAGCCGGACGGCGCGCGTGTCGTGGTCACGGGCGCGACCGAGACCGAGGGCGAGGCGCGGGTCAAGGTCAAGGCCAGGCTCACGTCGGAGGCGACCTCGACCGAGTACGAGGTCGAGCACGAGCTCGCCGTACGCAAGCACATGTTCGAGCTGTTCCTCCAGCGGTCGCCCTGCTTCTCGGAGGGCGACGACCGCGGCGTCGAGGGGCTCGCCTGGCGCGTCCGCTCGGGGCCCGGCGAGGACACGGTGCTCCAGGAGGGCACGACGGACGCGAGCGGCCTGATCCACGCGCAGATGCTCGGCGAGGCCGTCTTCGTGGACCTCATGTTCGAGGGGGCCGCGGTCGCCACGTACGAGGTCCGGCTCCGCCCCGGCGACTTCGAGGAGGTCACGACGATCCGCGGCCAGCAGCGGCGGCTCCGCTCGCTGGGCTTCCAGCTCGGGGCCGACGGGCCGGATCAGGACGGCGTGGACGGGACGATCGGGGGCAGGAGCGACGCCGCGATCCTCGAGTTCCAGGTCGAGATCGGGGCCGACACGACGGGCTCGGCCAACGGGGGCTTCCGGACCGAGCTCGCGGACCACGCCGGGGCCTGAGCGACGCGCGAGGGCCGTGCCGGGCACGGGCCGACCGCAGGGAGGTCGGCCGAGCACGGGCCGACCGCAGGGAGGTCGGCCGAGCACGGGCCGACCGCGGAGCGGACCCAGCGCGCGCTACGCGCCGACGACGCGCGAGGTCAGGGCCCGGCCCGCGCGCGCGCGGCCGCCTCGATCGCCGCGAGCCGGGCCTCGAGCGCGGCGAGGTCGCCCGCCTCGGGGTCGAGGCCGCGGGTCAGGTCGACCGCGCGGCGCTGCGCGGCCGCGGCCTCGTCGAGGTCGCCCGTGAGGCGGAGCGCCTCGGCCAGCGTGTCGAGGCAGGCGGAGAGGAGCGCCCGGTCCTCCGGCGCGCGGGGCGCGCGCCCGCGGCGCTCCTCGAGGCGGTGGACGGCGCGGCGCGCGAGCGGCGTCGCGCGGGCGGGGTCGCGCGCGGCGGGGTCGCGGCGGGTCACGAGCAGCCAGGCCAGCGCGTTCAGGGTCGCGGGGTCAGATCGGAAGAGCACACG
>JANJTH010000038.1 GCA_024711205.1 Planctomycetota bacterium
GCGCGCCGCCCCTGGCGGTCGCCCCCGCCCGCCCGCCCGGCGAGGTCGCGGCGCTCGAGGTCGTGCGCGCGCTGCGCGCGGCGGGCCACACCGCCTACTTCGCGGGCGGGTCGGTCCGCGACCGCCTGCTCGGCCGCCCGCACGCCGACGTCGACGTCGCGACGAGCGCCCGCCCCGAGGTCGTGCAGGCCACGTTCCGCCGGACGGTCCCGGTCGGCGTGCAGTTCGGGATCGTGATCGTCAACGTGCGCGTCCCGGGCCCCGACGGGCGCGCGACGCTCGAGGGGATCGAGGTCGCGACGTTCCGCGCCGACGCCGAGTACCGCGACGGGCGCCGGCCCGAGGGCGTGCGGTTCACCGACGCCGAGGAGGACGCGCGCCGGCGCGACTTCACGATCAACGGCATGTTCTACGACCCGCTCGACGACCGGGTGATCGACTTCGTGGGCGGCCGCGACGACGTGCGGCGCGGGCTCGTGCGCGCGATCGGCGACCCCGAGGCCCGGTTCGCCGAGGACCGGCTGCGGATCCTCCGCGCCCCGCGCTTCGCCGCCGCGCTCGGGTTCCGGCTCGACCCCGCGACGGAGGACGCCGCGCGCCGCCACGCGCCCGAGGTCCACGACGTGTCGCAGGAGCGGATCCACGACGAGCTCGACCGGATCCTGGCCGCGCCGACCCGCGCGCGCGGGTTCGCGCTCTGCCGCGCGCTCGGGCTGCTCGAGGCCGTGCTCCCCGAGGCGCTCGTCGACGCCGACCGCGCGGAGCGCGCGCTCGGGCTCCTCCCGCCCGCGGCGCCGCCCGCGCTCGCGTGGGCCGCCGCGCTGCACCCCGCCGGCCCCGCCCGCTGCGACGAGGCGCTCCGGCGCCTCCGCGCCGCCAACGCGCTCCGCGAGCGCGCCGTGGCGCTCGTGGCCGGGCTCGCCGTGGCCGAGGACTTCGCCGCGCGCCCGGTCGCCGAGCGCAGGCGCTTCCTGCGCCGCCCCGAGGCCGACGAGCTCCCGGCGCTCGCCCGGGCGGCCGCGCTCGCCGCCGCGGGGGACCTCGCGCCGGTCCGGCGCTACCGCGCGGAGCTCGCGGCCTTCGCGGCGGACCCCGGCCCGGCCGGCCGGGCGGCCGCCCCGCTCGTGCGCGGCGCCGACCTCCAGGCGGCCGGGCTCCGGCCCGGCCCCGCCTTCGGGCGGATCCTCGCGGCGACCGAGGACGCGCAGCTCGAGGGCCGGGTCGGCGACCGCCCCGCGGCGCTCGCCTTCGCGCTCGAGCTCGCGCGCGCCAGCGCCCCCGACGGCTCCCCGGGCGGCGCCCCGGGCGCCCCCCCGGGCTCGCCCCGCCGCGCCCGGTAGCGCCGCCTGCCCCGCCCCCGGGCGGCGGCGACGGCGCCCGTGGCACCCCCGAGGGCCCGCGCTATACTGCCGCCCCACCGCAAGCCGGGAGGTCCTCCGTGTCCATGCGCTCGCCCCTCGAGGTCCAGGACGCCTTGGTCCCGATCGTGATCGAGAAGACCGGTCAGGGCGAGCGGAGCTGGGACATCTACAGCCGGCTCCTCAAGGAGCGGATCGTGTTCGTCGGCGACGAGGTCACCGACGAGACCGCGAACCTCGTGATCGCGCAGCTCCTCTACCTGCAGTTCGAGAACAAGAACCAGGACATCTCGATGTACATCAACAGCCCGGGCGGGTCGGTGACCGCCGGGCTCGCGATCTACGACACCATGCAGTTCGTGTCGTGCAACATCGCGACCTACTGCCTGGGGCAGGCCGCCTCCATGGGCGCCGTGCTCCTCTCGGCCGGGACGAAGGGCAAGCGCTTCGCGCTCCCCCACGCGCGGATCATGATCCACCAGCCGTGGGGCGGCACGCGCGGGACGACGGCCGACGTCGAGATCGCGGCCCAGGAGATCAAGCGCCTCAAGGGCGTGCTCAACCGGATCCTCGCCCACCACTGCGGGCACGCGGTCGAGAAGATCGAGGCGGACTCGGACCGCGACTTCTTCATGTCCGCCGCCGAGGCCGCGAGCTACGGGCTCGTCGACGAGGTGATCGCGGCCGACCGCATGCCGGAGAAGCCCGCGAAGTAGCGGCGCTCCGGGGCGCGGCCCCGCGCGGGGCAGGAAGGCGGTCCCGTGTCGGACCTCGTGGCCCCGTCGACCCTGCGCGCGGCGCTCCGCACGCTCCGCGGCTACCTCGAGGACCTGCGGCGGGCCGACTTCGAGCAGGCGGCCACGAAGCTGCGGCTCGTCGTCAACTACTGCCAGAAGGACGACCTGACGCGGCGCCTCGCCGAGCGGCTGCGCGCCCGCGTCTCGACCGAGGCGCTGCTCGAGCGGACCGCCGGGACGTCGCTCCGCGAGCCGGTCGACCCGGTCGATCGGCTCGCGTTCCACTACACGCTGCTGTTCCACATCAAGCAGGGGCACCGCTTCGACCTGCGGGAGCTGCTCTCGCGCGGGACCTTCGCGGGCGGCGGGATCGAGGGGCGCTGGCAGGACTTCCAGCGCCGCGTCACGGACCGGCTGCTCGAGGGCGTCGACGCCGTGGCGCGCGCGCTCGAGGAGCTCCACGGCGACGACGCGGCCGTCGACCCCGACGCGGCGCTCGCCTAGGCCCTCGCCGCGGCCGGCGGGGCGGCCGCCGGACGCGCCGACGAGCCGCCAGCTCCGGCTGCCACGTCGTCGCCCGCGGGATCGGCCGCCGCGGACGCGCTCCCTGGCCCGGGGGGGGGGGGGGGCGGCGCGGGGGCCCCCCGCCCCCCCGCCCCCCCCCCCGCCCCGCCGCCCCCCCCCCCCCCCC
>JANJTH010000041.1 GCA_024711205.1 Planctomycetota bacterium
GCGCGCGCTCGCGGTCCGCGCGCCGAGCGCCTGGGACCAGGACCCCGCGGCGCTGCGCGCGGCGCTCCGCGCGGCCCCGCCCGCCTACGGCCTGCGCGACCTCGAGGCCGCGCTCGCGCCCCACCGCTGGTGGCCGGAGGCCGTCGCCGCGGGCGCCGCGCTCCCCGCCTCGTCGGCCCCCTGGCACCACCACCCGGTCGCGTTCGTCGCGGCCGGCGCGGGCGTCCCGCTGGACGTCCCGGCCGGCGGCGCGACCTGCCCGACCGGCGTCGCGCGCGGCCTGCTCGAGGGCGGGTTCTTCGAGACGGGGAAGTGCTTCCTCCTCCCCGACGCGGTCCCGCGCCTGCGCGGGCTCGCCCGCTGGTACGCGGCGCACCCGGGGGCCGAGGTCCTCGTCGTGGGCCACGCCGACCGGGCCGGCGACGCGGGCTCGAACCTGACGCTCTCGCTCGAGCGCGCGCGGGCGATCGCGGCCTTCCTGCGCGACGACGTGGACGCCTGGCTCGCCTGGTACGACGCCGCCGGGGCGAAGCGCTGGGGCGCCCGCGAGGACCAGCACATGCTGACGCTCCTCCGCGACGACGCGGGCCCGTTCTTCGCGGGGCCGGTCGACGGCGCCGCGACCGCGGCCTCCCGCGCCGCGGTCGAGCGCTTCCAGCGCTGGTCGAACGCGGCGCGCGGCAGCGCGCTCGCGGTCGACGGCGCCTGCGGCCCGCTGACCCGCCGCGAGCTCGTCGCGACCTACCAGGGCGCCGACGAGACGACGCTCCCCCCGGGGACGTCGGTCCTCGCCTTCGGCTGCGGCGAGCACTTCCCCGCGGTCGCGACCGCCGACGGCGTGGCCGAGGCCGCGAACCGGCGCGTCGACGTGCTGTTCTTCCCCGACGGGGTCGCGCCCCGGCCCCCGGGCGACCTCGCGACCGGGCCCGAGGACCCCCACTACCCCGCCTGGCTGGCCGCGATCTCGGAGGAGATCCCGCTCGACGGCGACCCGGGCGCGGGCGACGACTTCGCGCTCGTCGTCGTCGTGGACGCCGCGGGCGAGCCCGTCGCGGACCTCGCGCTCCGCGTGCTCCACCCCGACGGCCACGAGGAGGTCCACGTGACCGACGCCCGGGGCGAGCTCCGCCTGCCCGGCGCGACCGGCGACCCGTTCGAGGTCCTCGGCGTCATGGACGGGCTCGGGGCCGTGACCGCCTACGGAGGGCCCTGACGTGCCGAGCCTCGACGACGTCCTCCTCCACACCTACCTGCGGCAGGCCGCGCTCCAGCCGGGCGCGGTCGGCACGTGCTGGCCCGCCGACGCGACGGTCAGCGGCGGCGGCATGCCCGACGTGAAGCTCGGCCCGCACGTCCCGCCGCCGCTCTGGGCGGACTCGGTCCTCCCGCCGCTCGAGGCGGTCGCGCGCAACCCGATCTGGTCCTGGACGCAGCGCGGCGGCCAGCTCGACCGCTTCGTCGACGTCGACTGCTGGGTGCGCGCCACGAAGAAGGTCGCGCGCGTGCTCGAGGAGGTCCGCTTCCACGACGTCGCCGTCCGCCCCGTGGGCGGGGCGCGCGTCGACCTCCCGCTCGACGCGGCGTTCCTCGTCCGGCGCGAGGTCCTCGACGAGGGGGAGACGCGCCGCGGCGCGCACCCGCTGTGGGCGATCGCGACGGTCGTCGACCGGAGCGCGCTCAACGTGTTCGCCTACGAGGTCCGCCCCGACGGGCTCGCGCCCGTCCCCGAGGCCGCCCTGAACGCGCCCGACTTCATGCCCGCGCCGGGCGAGCCGGCGGCCCTCCGCGTCGCCGCCGGCGAGACGCTCGCGCTCCGCCACGCGCCCCTGCGCGTCGTCGTGTGCGTGAGCCTGGTCACGAACCGCGAGCTCGCGAACTGGGAGCCGCTGGGGATCCTCGGCGCGGGGCGGCTGTTCCCGCACGTCATGGTCATGGCGAACGCGCCGCTCGAGGAGGTGACCGCCTCGACGACCGCGCGCCGCCCGGCGCAGCGCGCGACCTGCCCGGCCGACGACATGAACGACGACATGGGCGTGCTCCTCGTCGCGGACTCGAACGAGGGGCTGCTCGACGAGTTCAAGAGCCACCTCCCGGCCTGGAGCCAGGAGAAGCTCGAGTGGGCCATGGAGCAGCTCGGGCTCCAGGCGCTCGGCCTGCCGCTCGCCGACCCGCCGTTCTGGAACGTGATCTTCGACTACTACGACCCGGACCCGCTGGGCGACCACTGGGACGCGCCGGCGAGCCCGTTCCAGGCCTCGGCCGCCGCGGGGCCGCCGCGCTGGAAGGGCAAGAGCGACCGGTTCGTCGCCGTGCGGCCGTGGGACGCGGGCGACCCGGCGCCCCCGCCGCTCCGGGGCGTGATCGACCGCCACCTGACGGGGGTCACCTACGTCGCGGGCGAGATCGCGAAGGTGCCGGGGCAGGGCGCGTTCGACAACATCCACTTCGCGCCGAGCATGAACGCGAGCGCGCTCGTCACGGACAACTACGGCTGGTCCGCCTCGCCCATGGGCGCGGCGCACTACATCGACCGGCTCGGGCTCGACCGGGTCGTCATGGCGCCGTTCTGCTTCCACGACTGCTACCACGCGCACTGGCGCTGGGGCACGTCGTTCGGGACCCTCCCCGAGTGGCAGGACCACGTCCGGGGCTGGGACGACGGCTACGACCCCGCGGCGCCCTTCGGGCCGGGGACGCCCTACGCGCGCGCCGGAGCCCCCATGGTCCCGCGCAATCAGGAGGTGTCCGTCACGCTCCACTCGCGGCGCGAGTGGACGGAGGTCGTGCGCGCGCTGCCGTTCCGCGCGGGCGGAGAGCCCACCCCGCCGCCGCCCGGCGTGTGGACGGTGATCGGCCACCACGGGGCCGCCTACGGGATCACGGTCCAGCCGGCCGTGCAGGCCGCGGTGGCGCTCGCGTTCGCGTGCCTGTTCCAGGGGCAGATCCCGCCCGAGCCGCTCGCCGCGCGGAGCGCGTACTCGATCGCCTCGCCGAACCCGGCCGCGCCGCGCCACTCGACCTTCAGCAACACCCCCATGGGCCCGCTGCCGTACCCGCCGCTCCGCCCGAACTGGTCGCTGATCTACTGGCACCTCCGGTTCGCGGGGCGGGAGAACGCGTCGGCCTTCAAGCTCGACGACGAGGTGGCCGAGCGGATCCGGATCCACGACCTCGCGCGCGCGAAGGGCTAGCGCGGCCCGCCGGTCCGGTAGACTCCCGGCTCGCTCCGGGGGCCGGGGAGGGCCAGCGCGTGGAAGGCGTCGTCGCCGCCGCAGCCGAGTTCTTGCAGGACGCGCAGGCCGTCGAGGCCGCGCTCGAGGTCGACCGGGCGCGGGCCGCGCACACGGGCCCGCTCCGGTTCGCGTTCGAGGGCTTCCGCGACGGGGGCGACTCGCTCGGCCGCCTCGTCGGCCGCCTGCGCGGCCCGCTCTGGGAGGAGCGCGACGGGCCCGACGGCGAGCCCTCGAACGTGTGGGGCTTCCAGAACGAGGACGAGCGGCTGTTCGCCGAGCGCCTGGCGACGGCCGCGCGCAAGCACCCCGACCTCGAGCTCGACGACGAGCTGCGCCGCTACCTGCAGGAGGGCCCGGGCGACTCGACCGCGCAGCGCGTCCAGCTCCTCGTCGCCTGGGGCGAGCTCGTGGGCGGACTCGACGCGCAGGCCCCCGAGGGGGAGCCCCGGCTGGGGGTCGGGCCGGCCGCGAGCTTCCTCAGCTTCGCCTGGCAGTGCCTGACCGACGGGCGCGAGCCGGTCCTCCACTTCACCGCGAGCAAGGCCGTGCGGCGCGTGCTCGAGACCGGCGGCCTCGGGCCCGAGGTCCGCCCCTCGCGCGAGCTCCAGCCCCGGATCGAGGGCTTCTACCGCGTCGCCGACGCGGTCGCCCGCGGGACGCGTGGCGCGCCGGCCGGCATGGCGCCGGGCTGGGCGGTCGAGCACGCGCTGGCCTGGCTGCTCGGACGGATCGAGCGCCTCGTGGCCGCGGGCGACGACGCGGGGCTGGCCGAGCTGTGGCGCCCGCGCCGTCCGGCGCCCGCGCCGCCGGCGAGCGGCGCCA
>JANJTH010000049.1 GCA_024711205.1 Planctomycetota bacterium
GGGGGGGGGGGGGGCCCCGCGCCGGGGGCGCGCCCACCCCGCCTGCGTCCAGGTGCGGGTGCCGGTGACCCCGCGGCGGATGGCGTGTGCCTGGCGCCGGGGGCGCCCTGCGTGACCGTGGGCTCGGAGCCGGGCCCGGGAGGCGGCCTGCTCGTCGTCTCGGCGCTCGCGGGCGAGCTCGAGCCGGCGCTCGGCGACCTCGGGCGGCGCGGCGCCGCGCTCGCGCTCGAGGGGCCGGGGCGGCTGTGGCGCTTCGAGCGGGCGCCGGGCCGGGCGCCCGTCGTCGCGGGCTGGACGGGCATGGGGCGGGCGGCGACGGAGCGGGGGCTCGCGGCCGCGTTCGCCGCGGGGCCCGCCGGCGTCGTCCCCGAGGCCGTGCTGCACGTGGGGGTCGCGGGCGCGCTGCAGGGCGGGCTCGCGCCGGGTGACCTCGTCGTGTGCCGCGAGGTCGTGGGCCCCGCCGGCGAGGCCGGCGACGCGCTCCGGCCCGAGGTCCCGCCCCGGCTCGCCGCGTGGCTGGACGGGCTCGTGGGCCGGGGGGGCCACGCCGGCGGCCGCGTCGTGCGCGGGCGGACGGTGACCGTCGACGCCGTCGTGTCGAGCCCGGCGGCGAAGGCGGCGCTCGCGACGGCGACCGGCGCGGACGTGGCGGAGATGGAGTGCCGCTGGGCGGTCGCCGCGGCCGCCGCCGCGGGGGTCCCGATCGTGTGCGTGCGGGCCGTCGTCGACGCGCTCGGGCAGCCGCTGCCGGACCTGAGCGCGGGGCTCGACGCCGTGGGGCGGCCGCGGCCGCTCTCGCTGCTCGGTCGGCTCGCGCGGCGGCCCGGCGACGTCCGCCACCTGCCGGCGCTCGCGCGCGCCTTCGGCGCCGCGCAGCGCGCGCTCCGCGAGGCCGTGCGCGGCGCGCTCGCGGGCTGGGAGGCTTGACCGGCGGGGGATCGGGGGTACGTTCGTCGCAACAGGACCGGATCGGTCCGAATTGTCGGAGGTCAGGATGGACACGGTCGCCGCGCCCGCGGTCGCGCTGACGGGGCTCGCCAAGGGCAAGCTCGAGGAATACCTGGGTCAGGAGCCCTCGGGCACGGTCGTGCGGATCCTCGTCGAGGACGACGGGCGGTTCGGGCTCTCGCTCGACACGCGCGCCGCCGACGACCTCGGGTTCGAGGTCGAGGGGCTGCCGGTCGTCGTCGAGCAGGCCTACGCCGGCGCGATCGAGGGGCTCAAGATCGACTACCTCGAGCAGGGCGCCTCGAGCGGGTTCGCGCTCACGGGCGGGCGCCAGGGCGCGCGGCCGACGGTCCTGCGGGTCGAGGCCACGCCGAACCCGGACGCGATGAAGCTCGTGCTCTCGTTCAGCCAGGGCCGGCAGTCGCGGACCTGGACGCCCGACGCGCGCGCGGACGCGCCGGCGCCGGTCGTCGAGCTGTTCGAGCAGGTCCCCGGGGTCGTGTCGGTCTTCGCGCTCGACACCTTCGTCACGCTGAACCGCGCGCCGGGGGCCGACTGGGACGCGATCCTCGAGCCCGCCAAGGCGATCCTGAGCCGCCTCGAGGCGCCGGCCACGACCTCGAGCGAGGGGCCGCGCTCGGACGCGTTCGAGGACCGGCTGGAGTGGTTCATTCGCAGCGAGGTCGCGCCCTTCCTCCAGGCCGACGGCGGGGACATCGAGCTCCTCGGCTACGCCGAGAAGAAGGTCAAGGTCCGCCTCGTCGGCTCGTGCGGGACCTGCCCCAGCTCGGTCATGACGCTCAAGTTCGGCGTCGAGCGCCGGCTCAAGGAGAAGTTCCCGGGCGAGGTCGAGGCGCTCGAGCTCGCCGAGGCGGGCGGCGGGCACCACGGGCACGACCACCACTAGGCGCCCGGCCGCGGGGCAGGTCGCGCGATGCGAAGCGGGCCGCGGCGAGAGCCGCGGCCCGCTCCCATTCGGGCCGTGCGGTGCCGGCTACCCGGCGAACCCGGCGCGCGTCGTGTGCTGCGGGCGGGCCCGGAGCACACGCCCACGATGGCAGTCGGGTCCGGTCGGCTCAAGGAGGCGACGGCGCGTCACGCCGCGGCGTCGGCGCGCGCGTTGCTCTGCGCGCCCCTCGGGCGACGCGCGGAGCAAGGCCCTCGCCACGCGCCGAAGTCGTGACGGCCCCGCGGGCTCGGTGGCGCGGGTCAGCCCTCGTCGCCGCCGTCGTCCTCGGCGTCCGGCTCGGCGGGCGCGCTCCCGGCGGCCGGGGCCGCGGGGCGGGGCGGGGGCGGCGGGCGGTCCTGGGTCGCGGCGGCCTCGTCGTCCTCGGCAACGACCTTCGCGAGCGCGACGACGCGCTCGCCCTCCTCGACCCGGATGATCCGCACGCCCTGGGTGTTGCGGCCGATGCTCGGGACCTCGTCGACGGACGTCCGGATCGACTTGCCCGACGTGGTGATCAGCATGACCTGGTCGCCCGGCTTGACCGCGACGACGCCCACGACGCTCCCGTTCCGGCCCTCGGTCTTGATGTTGATGATCCCCTTGCCGGCGCGGTTCGTCTCGCGGTAGTCCTCGACGGGCGTGCGCTTGCCGTGGCCGAGCTCGCAGATCGTGAGCAGCTCGGAGCCGTCCTCGCCCACGACGACGAGCGAGACGATCTCGTCCTGCTCGTCGAGCGCCATGCCGCGCACGCCGCGCGCGGCGCGCCCCATGGGCCGCACGGTCTCCTCGGGGAAGCGGATCGCCTTGCCCTCCTTCGTCGCGAGCACGAGCTCGCGCTGCCCGTCGGTGACCTTGACGCCCACGAGGCGGTCGCCCTCGTCGAGCGTCACCGCGACGATCCCGCCCTTCTTGGGCCGGCTGAAGGCCGCGAGCGCCGTCTTCTTGATCACGCCCTGCGCCGTGCACAGCACGAGCATGCGCCCCTCGGCGTACTCGTCGATCGGGATCAGGCTCGTGACCGTCTCCTCGGGCAGGAGCGAGATCAGGTTGCGGATGTTCTTGCCGCGGGCCGTCCGCGCCCCCTCGGGGATCTGGTGGACCTTGAGCCAGTGGACGCGGCCCCGCGACGTGAAGCACATGACGACGTCCTTCGTGGACGCCTGGAACATCTGGCACACGAAGTCGTCGTCCTTCGTGCCCGCGCCGAACAGGCCCTTGCCGGCCCGGGCCTGGACCCGGTACGACTCGAGCGCGGTCCGCTTCACGTAGCCCTGCTGGGTCACCGTGACGATCGCGGCCTCGTCGGCGATCAGGTCCTCGATGTCGATGTCGCCGGCCTCGTCGCTCGAGATCTCCGTCCGGCGCGCGTCGCCGTAGGCGCGCTCGACCTCGCCGAGCTCGCTCGTGAACAGGTCGCGCACGCGCTCGGGGCGGGCCAAGATGTCCTTGAGGTCGGTCTCCTGCGCGCGGAGCGCCGCGAGGTCGGCGATCAGCTTCTCGCGCTCGAGCCCGGTCAGGCGCTGGAGCCGCATGTCGAGGATCACGTTCGCCTGGCGCTCGGTGATCGGCTCGCCGTCCGGCTGGCGCAGGCGCGCGCGCAGGCCCGCGCGGGCCTGCTCGGCGTCCGCGGCCCGGCGGATGATCGTGATCACGTCGTCGATCGCGTCGAGGGCGGCCGCGAGGCCGACGAGGTCGTGGATCTTGTCCTGGCACTGGCGGAGGAGGAAGCGGGTCCGCCGGCGGATCACCTCGTAGCGGTGCTCGACGAACGCGACGAGCATGTCGCGCAGCCCGAACGAGCGCGGCTTGTCGCCGCGGTCGAGCGCGATCATGTTGATCGAGAACGTCGACTGGAGCGGCGTGAACTTGTAGAGCTGGTTCAGGATGACCTGCGGGTCCTCCCCCTTCTTGCACTCGATCAGGATGTTCACGCCCTGCTTCGAGCGGTCCTTGACGGCGGAGATCCCGTCGACCCGGCCGGCCTTGTAGGCCTCCTGGATCTTCTCCTTGAGCATCTCCGTCGTGACCTGGTAGGGCAGCTCGCGGACCGTGATCGTGGCCCGGTCCTTCACGACGTCGACGTCGACCTTGCCGCGGAGCGTGAGGTGCCCGCGGCCGGTCAGGTAGCCCTGGCGGATCCCGGCCCGCCCGCAGATCACGCCGCCCGTGGGGAAGTCGGGGCCGGGCACGAGCCGGAGGACCTGCTCCTCGCTCGTCTGCGGGTCGTTGGCGAGCGCGACGAGCGCGGCGCAGACCTCGCGCAGGTTGTGCGGCGGGATGCTCGTCGCCATGCCGACGGCGATCCCCTGCGAGCCGTTGCAGAGCAGGTTCGGGAAGCGCGAGGGGAGGACGACCGGCTCCTCCTCGCGCTCGTCGTAGTTCGGCGTCATGTCGACCGTCTCGCGGTCGATGTCGGCCACCATGTCGACGGCGGCCGTCGCCATGCGGCACTCCGTGTAGCGCATGGCGGCCGGGCTCGGCTCGGAGATCGACCCGAAGTTGCCCTTCTTGTCGACGAGCACGTAGCGCGACGCGAAGTCCTGCGCCATGCGGACGAGCGTCATGTAGATCGCCGAGTCGCCGTGCGGGTGGAAGCGGCCCATGCACTCGCCGACGACGCGGGCCGACTTCACGCGCTGCGCGCGCGGCGTGAGGTTGAGCGAGTGCATGGTGTAGAGCACGCGGCGCTGCGACGGCTTGAGCCCGTCGCGGATGTCCGGCAGCGCGCGCGACTTGATCACGCTCATCGCGTACTGCATGTAGCTCTCGTGCATCTCGTCCGAGAGCTCACGGTCGCGCATGTGGGAGGCCTCGACGACGTCGGACATGGCGGGCTCCTCGGGGGCGGCCCGGCCGCCGGCTGAGGCGGCCCGGGGGGCGTTCGGTGGCGGCCGCGCGCGGCGGCCGGAGGCGGCGGAGGCCCGGTGCGTCGGGGCCTCGCGGCGATCGGGGGATTCTACCCGACGGGCCCGTCAGGCAGGCGGGCCGCGTCGGGGCGGGAGGGGCCGGGCGAGGCGGCACCATCCCGCGCCGCCCCCCCGCCCGCGAGCCCCGTCCGGGCGGCCACGAGCCGGGTCAGCGCGTCGTTCACGGGGGCCGCGAGGCCGAGCGCGCGGGCCTCGCGGACCACCGCGCCGTGGATCGCGTCGGCCTCGGTCGGGCGCCCCCGCCGCAGGTCCGCGAGGAGCGACGACACGTTCGCGGCGGTCGCCGCGGCCACGGCGCGCCAGGCGGCCGCGGCGGCCGCGGGGGACCAGTCGCCCGGAAGCCCGAGGGTCGCCGCGACGGCGGCGGCCTCGGCCGCCGCGTCGTCCGCCAGGCCCGCGGCCGACGGGTCGGCGAGCAGCGCGCCGTTGGGGCAGTCGAGGAGCCCGGTCAGGCCGTTGATCCCGGCGTTCACGACGAGCTTGCGCCACACGGCCGGGCGCACGTCGTCGACGCGCTCGACCGCGAGGCCGGCGCGGGCGAGGACGGCCGCGGCGACGGCGGCGGGGGCGGGCGGAGCGCGGAGCGCGTGGGGGCCGAGGGTCGTGCGACCGCGCCCGGCCCAGCGCACGCGGTCAGGCGAGAGGAGCGTCGCGCCCTCGGTCGTCACGCCCACGACCACGCGCTCCGGCGCGCCGAGGGCCCGGGCGACCGCGTCCGGCCCGCCGAGCCCGTTCTGGAGCACGAGCACGGGCGGGCCGGAGGGGGCCGGGGCGCAGGCGGCGTCGAGCGCGGCGAGGTGCGCGAGGGCGGACGGGGTGTCGGGGACCTTGACGGCCAGGACGACGAGGGAGATCGGGCGCCCGGCGACGCGGTCGGCGGGCGCGGTGGTCGCGCGGACGGGGGCGCGGCGCGGCGCGGGAAGAGGGGCGCCCGGGGGCGGGGGAGGGCCCTCGAGCCACAGGCCGCCCGCGTCGAGGGCGGCCGCCCGCGCCGGGTCGCGCAGGACGAGGAGCACGTCCTCGCCCGCGAGCGCGAGGAGCCCGCCCACGAGCCCGCCGAGGGCGCCAGCTCCGACGACGACGATCATGGGCGGCGGGCGCCGGGGGAGGGGGAGGAAGGAGAGGGGGAAGAGGAAGAGGGAAGAGGAAGAAGGGAGGGCAAGGGCAAGGGCAAGGGCAAGGGCAAGGGAAGAGGGGTGAGGGGGTGGAGTGATCGCGGGAACGGGAACGGGAACGGGAAGAGCTCCGCGTGCGGCGAGCTCAACGGGGTTGGCGCTCGAGCCACTCCAGCCACGGGTCGGGCGCGGCCGGGAGCTTCTGCCCCGTCAGCTTCACGAGCAGCGCGTGCGCCCGCGCCTTGCTCGCGTCGCGCCGCAGGCCGTCGACGAGCGGGGCCCAGGCCTGCCGCCCGGCGGCCTCGAGCGTCCTGGCCGCGGCGTCGGCCCGCGCGGGGTCGGCGAGCGCCTCGACCGCGCGACGGACCTCCTCGGCGCGCACGAGCTTGGGCCCCTCCTCCTTCCACCACGCGCGCCACGCGTCGAGCTGCGCCTTGCGCGCCGCGCCGGTCGCCTTGGCGTCGAGCGGGCGGGCGTAGCCGCCCATGGCCGCGAGCGTGATCGCGGCGCGCTCGCGGAGCGCCGCGTCGCGGTGCTCCGCGAGCGCGATCAGGTCGCCCAGGACCTCGATCGCGCGCAGCCTGGCCGCGGCGTCGATCGCGGCCTGGCGGAGCGGCGGCGGCGCGTCGGCGTCGCGCACGACCTCGAGCACGCCGGGGATCCGCGCCGGGTCGCCCGAGGCCGTGGCCGCGAGCAGCGCCTCCCAGCGCCGCCCGAAGTCGGCGACGCGCGCCGGGTCGTCGCTCCCGGCCAGCTCCTTGCAGCGGTCGCTCGCCCACTTCTTGACCGGCTTGGCCGGCGCCTCGAGCAGCTCCACGAGCTCGGGCAGGAGCCGCGGCCGCGTGTCCTCGGGCAGCGCGGCGAGGCCCTTGTCCGCGAGGTCGAGCCGCTCCTTGAGCTCGCGCGGCCCCGCCTGCCCGACCGCGAGGAGGACCTGCCGCATGGAGACGCGCCCGACCCCGGGGATCGTCGCCTCGTCCCAGCGCGCGGCCTCGGCGCCGGCGCCCGTCGCGACGCGGCGCGCCTCGCCCACGTCGAGCTTCGCGGGGAGCGTCGCGCGGTTGAGGAACAGGAGCGCGAACGCGGAGTCGTTCGTGTCGCCGTTCCAGCTCCCGTCGGCGCGCTGCCGCGCCAGGAGCTCCGACGCCCCCTCCCGCCACCACTCGTGCGGCCCGAGCCGCTCGACGCCGGCCAGGTCCATGGCCTTCTCGACGCTGTAGAGGTAGTAGTAGTACCAGGCGTCGCCGCGCGGGGCGTTCGCGGCCGGGCTCCAGTGCTCGAGGAACCAGCCCAGCCCGTCCCGCATGGCCTCGAGCGCCGCGCGGTCGCGCTCGTGCGTGAGCCGCCGCGTCGCCTCGAGCCCCTCGCGCGCCGCCGCCACCGACGAGAGCCCCGCGCCGGTCATGGACCCGTAGGCGTTGCTCGCCGCGCGCTTGGTCGGGTAGTCCCAGCCGCGCGCCCGCGCCCGCGCCCGCTCCTCGGGCGTGAGCGCCGTCCTCGGGCGCTCGGTCGTCGTCCCGAGCGCGACGTGGTCGCGCGCGTCGAAGCCGAGCGCCGCGCCCGCCGCCCACCCGAGCGCCGCGCCGTCGACCGGCGGCCCGTCCTTGGCCTGGCCCTCGAGCTGCTCCGCGAGCAGCTCCTCCCAGATCGCGCCCGGGACCTCGAGCCCGGCCGCCATGGCCGAGTGCAGCGCGAGCACCGCGAACTGGCTGTTCGAGCGGTCGCCGCCGGTCGCCTCGGCCGTCATGTCGTGGCCGAGCGGGCGGTCGGGGTCGAGCCCCGGCTGGGGCGCGAGCGACAGCCCGGGCTTGTCGCGGGCCGGCCCCGGCGGCACGACCTTGCCCGCGTAGCTCCACCAGCCCTCGCCCTGCTTGCGCGCGCCGAGCAGCCAGCGCGCGGCCGCGGCCATGCGGGCGCGGTCGGCCTGCGGCGTCGGCTGGCGCCCGAAGCGGGCCACGCTCCGCGTGCGCGCCTGCGGCGGGAGCGGCGTGCGCGTGACCGAGCGCGCGTCGAGGACCATGACGTAGAGCGCGACCGAGTAGACCTCGTGGAACGGCTGGCGGTCCATCCACTCGAAGAACGGCTCGAGCTCGCCCGGGGCCACCCCCGAGCGCAGGAGCGCGTAGGTGGGCAGCGCGACGTGCCCGAGCGCCTGGTGCCCCGGGTTCGCCTTGAGCGCGCCGAGCCGGTCGCCGGCCCCCTTGCGCAGCCAGGCCGCGCCCCGGTCGATCGCCTCCTGGACGCGCGCGTGGAAGTCGCGCCCCGCCGGCTCGAGCCCGGCCCCGGCCTCGATCCGCCCGGCCCAGCGCGCGGGCTGGGGCGCGCCGTACTTCCCGTCGGCGCCGAGCGGCGCGCAGCGCAGCTCGAGCTGGAACTGCGCCGCCTCGAGCCGCCCCTCGCGCGGCGCGAACGTGCGCTCGACGACGAGCTGCCCGCCCGCGAGCCAGCCCGCGCGCCCCGTCGGGGTCAGCTCGACCGCGGTCCGCACGACGACCCGCTTGCCGCGCGCGCGCGCCGCGTGCACGCCCTTGCACCGGACGCCCAGCCCGCCCTGGAAGGTGAACTCGTCCTCGATCGGCGCGTCGATCCCGTTGCGCCCGCCCACGTCGCCCGCGGGGACCACGAGCGCGTAGTGCCACACGAGCTCGCCCGGGTCCGCGGGCGGGCGGGCGGGCCGCCGGCCGTCGGCCAGGTCGGCCTGCCGGACGAGCCGCAGCGGCGCGAGCACCGGCCCCGGCGAGGGCGGGGGCGCGGGCGCCTGCTCGACGGTCAGGTCGTAGCGCGCGGTCGCGTCGCCGAGCCCCCAGGCCAGCTCCTCGCCGCGGGCCGCGCCGGCGAGCGCGAGCGCGAGCGCGGCCGCGCTCGCCACGGGCCGGATCGTGGGCCGCAGCGGGCGCCTCACGGACGGCCACCGGGGTCGGCTCGCGGTCCGGGTCATCGGTCTCCCCCGTGGTCGGGCCCCGTCCTCGCCGCGGGCCGCCGCCCCCGAGGATAGCGCCGACGCCCGGGGCACGCCCGGGACCTCGCCGGCCCGCGTGGTAGGCTCGCCGCGACGACGGAGGGCCACGCCGTGGGCAAGACCTCGATCGAGCTGCTCAAGCGCAGCGACGTGTTCGCCGGCCTGACGGACGAGCAGCTCGAGCGGGTCGACGCGCTCGCGGAGCGGGTGAGCGTCCCCGAGGACGCGGCGATCGTCGAGGAGGACGAGCGAGGGACGCGCTGCTACCTCCTGGTCACGGGGCGGGTCGAGATCGAGGTCCGCCCGCCCTACGGCGACCGGCGCCCGCAGAAGATCGCGACGATCACCGCGGGGCAGCCGTTCGGCGAGCTCTCGCTCGTCGACGGCTTCCTGCGCAGCGCCACGGCGCGCGCCCTCGAGCCGACCGAGCTGCTCGCGTTCGAGAACAAGCGCCTCGAGGAGCTCATGGCCGACGACCCCAAGATCGGCTACCGCGTCATGCGCAACCTGGCGAGCCTGCTCGCGGCGCGGATCCGCTCGACGAACATGAAGCTCCGCAACGCCCTCTCCGACGTCTTCTACTACTAGCCGCGCATGTCCAGCCACGCCCCGTCCTCGAAGCGCCAGACCGTCCCCGGCGTGCGAAAGCGCAAGGGGGGCAAGCGGCTCACCATGGTCACGGCCTACGGCTACGACCACGCGCGGCTCGTCGACGCGGCCGGCGTCGACCTGATCCTCGTGGGCGACTCGGTCGCGAACGTGTGCCTCGGCCACGACTCGACCGTGCCCGTGACCATGGACCAGATGATCCACCACGCGGCGGCCGCGCGGCGCGGGACCGAGCGGGCGCTCGTGGTGGGGGACATGCCGTTCCTCAGCTACACGGTCTCGGTGCCCGACGCGATCCGCAACGCGGGGCGCTTCCTCAAGGAGGCGAGCTGCGACGCGGTGAAGCTCGAGGGCGGCAAGGAGGTCGAGGAGACGGTCGCCGCGATCGTGCGGGCCGGGATCCCCGTCATGGGGCACCTCGGGCTCACGCCGCAGACGGTCTCGATGCTCGGCGGCTACCGGGTGCAGGGGCGCTCGGCGCTCCAGGCGCGCTCGATCGTCGACGCGGCGCTCGCGCTCGAGGAGGCGGGCGCGTTCGCGCTCGTGCTCGAGTGCGTGCCGCTCGACGTGGCGCGCGAGGTCACCGACCGGCTCGAGATCCCGACGATCGGGATCGGCGCCGGCCCGCACTGCGACGGGCAGGTGCTCGTGTTCCACGACCTGCTCGGGCTCGGCCGCGGCGGGCACACCCCGCGGTTCGTGAAGCGCTACGCCGAGCTGGGCGACCTCGCCGTGCGCGCGCTCGAGGCCTTCGTCGCGGAGGTTCAGGGCGGCGGCTTCCCCGGGCCCGAGCACACCTTCCACATGACGGAGGGCGAGGAGGAGAAGCTCCCCGGCGCGCTCTCGGTCTCGACCCGGGGCGCCGTCGCCGACGGGCTCGTGACGCTCTCGCCCGACGAGGACCCCGGGCCGGCCTGACGGCCCGGCGGGGGCGGGCTCGGCCTTCCCGCGGCGTCGGGCCCGTGCGATCCTCCCGGCCCCGCAGCCGGGCCGGCCGCCGCCGCCCGCCGCGCGCCCTGGAGTGCCCCATGACCGCCGCCGCCAGCGCGGGAGCGACCGTCGCCCCGACCGCCGACAACCCGCTGCTCGAGCCGAGCGGCCCGCCGCGCTTCACGCGGATCCGGCCCGAGCACGTCGTCCCGGCCGTCCGCGCGCGGATCGCCGAGGTCGAGGCCCTCGTCGAGGCCCTCGTCGGCGGGGCCGCCGGCGCGCACACGTGGGAGTCGCTCGTCGAGCCGCTCGACGCGGCGCAGGAGCTGCTCGCGCGGGCCTGGGGGCCGGTCGAGCACCTCAAGAGCGTGCAGGGCGACGAGGGGCTCCGGGCGGCCCACGCCGAGGCCAAGCCGCTCCTCGCCGAGCACGACGCGAAGCTCGGGCAGGACGAGCGCCTGTTCCGCGCCTACGAGGCCGTGCGCGCGGGCGCCGAGGCCGCGGGGCTGAGCCGCCCGCAGGTCAAGGTCCTCGACGAGGTCCTGCGCGACTTCCGGCTGGCCGGCGTCGCGCTCGGGCCCGAGCACAAGGCGCGGTTCCGCGCGATCAAGGTCGAGCTCAGCACGCTCGAGAGCAAGTTCTCGGACAACGTGGTCGACGTGACGCGCGACTTCCGGCTCGTCGTCGACGAGCCCGCGCGGCTCGACGGCCTGCCCGCGCAGGTGCTCGAGGCCGCCCGCGCGCAGGCGCTCGCGGACGACCCCGCCGCGCCCGAGGGCCGGCACGCCTTCACGCTCCACGCGCCCTCGGTCGTGCCGTTCCTCCAGTACTGCCGCGACCGGGCCCTGCGCGAGCAGCTCTACCGGGGGTTCACGACGCGCGCGAGCGAGGCCCCGCGCGACAACGCGCCCCTGATCGGGCGGATCCTCGAGCTGCGCCGCGAGCTGGCGGCCCTGCTCGGCTACCCCGACTACGCGTCGGTCTCGCTCGCGACGAAGATGGCCGAGTCGCCCGCGCAGGTGCGCGGCTTCCTCGAGGACCTGGCCGGGCGGGCGCTCCCCTTCGGGCGGCGCGAGCGCGACGAGCTGGCGGCCTTCGCGCGCGCCCGGGACGGGCTCGCGGACCTCGCCATGTGGGACGTGTCCTACTACCGCGAGCTCCTGCGCCAGGACCGCTACGCGTTCTCGGACGAGGAGGTGCGGCAGTACCTCCCGCTCGACCGCTGCCTCGACGGGCTGTTCGCGACCCTCTCGCGCCTCTACGGGCTCGAGGTCCGCGAGGTCACGAGCAGCTTCGAGACCTGGCACCCCGACGTGCGCGCGCTCGAGCTCCGCGACGCCGACGGGGCGCTGTGCGGGCACGTGTTCCTCGACCTGTTCGCGCGCGACGGCAAGCGGTCGGGCGCCTGGATGGGCGACTGCCTCGAGCGGCGCCGGCGCGGCGGCGCGCTCCAGACCCCGATCGCCTACCTCGTGTGCAACTTCGCCGCGCCCGTGGGCGGCAAGCCGTCGCTGCTCCGGCACGACGAGCTGCGCACGCTGTTCCACGAGTGCGGCCACGCGCTCCACCACGTGCTCACGAAGGTCGACCTCCGGCAGTGCTCGGGGATCAACCGCGTCCCGTGGGACGGGGTCGAGCTCCCCAGCCAGTTCTTCGAGAACTGGGTGTGGCACCGCGAGAGCCTCGCGCTGCTCGCGGGCCACGTCGCGACGGGCGCCCCGCTGCCCGACGCGCTGCTCGACAAGATGCTCGCGGCCAAGAACTTCATGAGCGGGGTCGACATGCTCCGCCAGCTCGAGTTCGCCCTGTTCGACCTCGCGCTCCACACGGACTTCGACCCCGCCGGGCCCGAGACCGTGCGCGACGTGATCGCGCGGGTGCGCGCGCGGGTGGCCGTGTTCCCGGTCCCCGCCTGGAACCGCTTCGAGTGCGCGTTCAGCCACATCTTCGCGGGCGGCTACGCGGCCGGCTACTACAGCTACAAGTGGGCCGAGGTCCTCGCCGCGGACGCCTTCGGGCGGTTCGAGGAGGAGGGGATCTTCTCGCGCGACGCGGGCGCCGCGTTCCGGGAGCACATCCTCGGCATGGGCGGGTCCGAGGACCTCATGGAGCTGTTCGTCCGGTTCCGCGGGCGCAAGCCCACGCCCGACGCGCTCCTGCGCCAGTCGGGGTTGCTCGCGACCGCCTGATCCGGGGCCGGGCGCCCCCCGGCCCCTGCCCCGACACGAGTTGCGCTTTACGCAATCGTGACCGAGGGCGAAGTTGACATTTGCTCAAGTCGGGTCCATACTCCCCCCCAGATCGCCGCGGAAGGAGCGCCGTCATGGGCCGCAAGGACGAGGAAGAGTACTACGAGGACGAGGGCGAGGTCGGCGAGGAGGAGGCGTTCGAGCTCCAGACCGAGGAGCAGCGGCGCAACCGGATCATCGCCGTCTTCAGCGGCTCGTACGGGATCTCGGTGCTCGTGCACCTCGCGATCCTCGCGATCCTCGCCGCGATCATCATCACCTCGCCGCCCCAGGAGAAGGAGGCGGTGGTCATCGCCAAGCGCGAGGTGAAGCCGCAGGAGTTCGACGAGGAGCTCAAGCGGGACATGGAGAAGAAGCCCCAGATCCAGGCCGAGGAGCAGGTCGAGAAGCCGATCATCATCCTCGAGGAGGAGGTCGAGGTGACCTCCGACGTGCCGAAGGGCACCGACCTCTCGAACATGTCGAACAAGAACCTCGACAGCAACTCGGTCGCGGACGCGTTCGGCGTGGGCGGCGGGGCGGCGGGCGCCTACGGCACGCGCTTCGGCAAGGGCTCGCTCGCCCGCGAGGGCGGCAGCGAGGGCACCGAGAGCGCCGTGACCGCGGCCCTGCGCTGGCTCAAGTTCCACCAGTCGGCCGACGGCCGCTGGAGCGGCTCGAACTGGATGGAGAACTGCACGAAGGGCAAGTGCACGGGCCCCGGGTTCAACGCGGGCGAGCACCGCTACGACACGGGCCTCACGGCGCTCGCGCTCCTCGCCTTCCTCGGCAACGGGCACACGCACCGGTTCGGCACGTTCAAGCAGACCGTGAACAAGGGGCTGACCTGGCTCAAGCGCCAGCAGAACCAGAGCAACGGCGCGATCGGCTACGAGGAGGGCCACGGCGAGTCGATCTACAACCACGCGATCGGGACCATGGCGCTCTGCGAGGCCTACGCCGTGTCGCGCGACTTCACGCTCAAGCGCAACGCCGAGATGGCGGTCAAGTTCTGCGTCGAGTCGCAGAACCCCGGGCTCGGCTGGAAGTACGGGATCAAGTCCGGCCGCAACGACACGTCGGTCACGGGCTGGATGGTCCTCGCGCTCAAGGCGGCCAAGACGGCCGGGATCGACGTGCCGGACGGCGCGTTCGAGGGCGCGCAGAAGTGGTTCGTGCGCGCGACGAACAGCGAGGGCGACGTCGGCTACGAGACCCCCGGCGGCGGGTCGTCGTACCTCGCCCCGAACGAGGGCAAGTACGACGTCGTGCCCTGCATGACGGCCGTGTCGGTGATCTGCCGGATCTTCACGGGCGAGAAGCGGAGCGAGGACGCGATCCGCAAGGGCGCCAAGATCCTGGCCGACAACCCGCCCGACTGGAGCGACCCGAACAACGCGCGGAAGCTCAACTTCTACTACTGGTACTACGGCACCTACGCCATGTTCCAGGTCGGCGGCGACCGCTGGCACGCCTGGAACAAGTCCATGCAGCAGGCGCTCCTGCCCCGGCAGCGCCAGCGCGGCTGCGAGGACGGCTCGTGGGACCCGCTCGCCGAGTGGTGCCTCGCCGGCGGCCGCGTCTACGCGACCGCGATCAACGCGCTCACGCTCGAGATCTACTACCGCTACGAGCGCGCGCAGCAGAATTGAGGTGAAGCAGGGGGGCCTCCGGCCCCCCTGCTTCACCTCAATTCTGAGGGCTCCGCCGGAGTGCGATCGTCAGGGCGCCCGGGGGAGAGTCGCCTCGCTGCTGGCGCCTTGGTTGCTCGACGGAGGCTGAGGCTCCGAGGGGGGCGCCGCCTCGCTGACGCCCCCCAGGGAAAAGGGGTGGAAGCCCGAAGGGCTTCCACCCCTTTTCCCTACCCTTCGAACGGCGCGACGGTGCGGAAGCCGGCGTCGGCGGGCGGGGGCTGGCGGGGGTCGTGTTCGCGGCGGGTCGCGGCGCGCGCGTCGAAGGCGTCGTCGGTCCGGATCGAGGCCCCTCGGAGCGGCTGGCGGCCGGGGAGCGGGAGGGCGCCCGCGCACCACTCGGCGGCGTTGCCGCCCGCGGCCACGAGGCCGAGCGGGGACAGGTCGCGGGGGAAGCGGCCGGGCGCGGCGAGGAGCGCCTGGAACTCGCCGTCGGGGCCCGGGCCGCCGTAGCCGGCCCAGGAGAGGTTGGCCGGCGCCTCGCCGGCGTCGGGCGCGGCGTCGCCCCAGGGGTAGGGGCGCGCGCGGCCGGCCGTCGGGTCCCAGGTCGCCGCGACCTCCCACTCGGCCTCGCTCGGGAGGCGCCGGCCGTAGAACCGGGCGTACTCGAGCGCGTCCCAGGGCGTGACCGCGACGACGGGGCCGTCGAGGAGCGGGCTCAGGCCGTCGAGGCTCCGCGCGAGCGCGGCCAGGTGGTCGGCGTCCTCGCGGCCGCAGAGGTGGCGGCCGCCGGCGGCCTGCCACTTGGCGAGGAACCGCTCGTAGCGCTCGTTGCTGACCTCCTCCCGGTCGATCAGGAAGCCGCCCAGCCGGACCTCCCGCGCGCGCGTCGCCTGCCGGTCGTCGCCGTCGGGGACGCCGATCGCGTAGCGCCCCGCCGGGACGTGGACGAGCTCGGCCCGGTCGCGGACGACGAGGTAGCGGCCCTCCCCGAGCGGGACCGGGGCGTCGCGGAGCGCGAGGACCTCCGCGCGCAGCCAGCCGGTCTCGCCGAAGTCGCGCAGGTAGTCCTCGACGGCGTCCACGAGCGGCCGCGGGTCCTCGGCCACGCCCCGGCGGGCCTCGCCGACCGCCGCCAGGCGCGCGCGCTCCTCGGGGCTCGCGAAGAGGAGCGCGAGGAGCCCGCGCTCGCCCGCCCAGGCCAGGCCGGCGGCGAGGAGCACGAGCGCGCCGGCGACCAGCACGACGCGCCGCGCGCGCGC
>JANJTH010000050.1 GCA_024711205.1 Planctomycetota bacterium
GGGGGCCGGCGGCGGGGCGCTCAGCGCCGCGCGCGCCGCGCCTCGAGCTCGCGGCGGCGCTCCTCGGCGCGCCGCTCGAGCTCGCGCCGCCGCTCCTCGGCCTCGCGCGCGCGCTCCGCCCGGCGCGCCTCGTCCGCCTGCGCCTTCTCCATGTCGAGCGAGCTCAGGTGCATGGCGGCCTGCGAGTCGCCGAGCCGGGCCGCGCGCTCGAACCAGGACCGGGCCTGCCGCGCGTCCTCGACCACGCCCGGCGCGCCGTCGAGCAGGAGCTCGCCCGCGCAGACCATGGCGCCCGTGTGGCCGTCGCCCGCGGCGCGCTGGTAGAGGCGCAGCGCGGCCGCCGCGTCGCGGCGCACGCCCTCGCCCCGCTCGAGGAGCCCGCCCAGGGCGACCATGGCCTCGGCGTCCCCCGCCCAGGCGCGGCGCTCGAGGTCGCGCGCCTCCGGCGACGCGTCCTCGCCCAGCTCCGATCGCTCGCGGCCGCGCGGCGGCCCGCGCTCCGCGTCGAGCGCGAGCCGCTCGGCGTGCTCGGCGCCGCGTCGCGCGGCCGCCGCGCGCGACGCGCTCGTCCCGGCGATCAGGCGGATCCCCCCGAACAGGAGCATGATAGCGAGGGCCGGCAGCACGACCCGGAGCGTGCTCCGCTGGAACACCTCCTCGAGCATGTGCTCGAACGCGCCGCGCCCCTCCCCGCGCGGCGCGAGGAGCGGGCGCGGGTCGGGCGCCGTGGGCGGGACGGAGGCGAGCGAGCCCTCGACCCCGGACGGCGGGGGCTCGAGCCGGGTCGCGGCGGTCGCGCTCGCGGTCGGCGGCCCGCCCTCGAACGTGGCGAGCGAGGCGTCCACGCCGGCGGCGCGCCCGGACGCGCGGCCCGCGTGCTGCCGGGCCCGGACCTTGCCCAGCCCCGCCAGGAACAGCTTGACGCTCTGGACCCGCGCGCGCGGGTCGAGGGCGAGCGCCTCGGCGCACAGCGCGTCGAGCCCGAGCGAGAGCCCGGGGTCGACCTGCCGCGGGCGCGGCGCCGGGGCCTCGCCGTACTGGACCTTCTTCTGGCGCGCGTAGACCTCGTGCGGGGTCGTCCCGTCGAACGGGTAGCGGCCCGTGGCGGCGTAGAAGAGCATGACGCCGAGCGCGAACACGTCGGCGCGCTCGTCGGCCTGCTTCGCGTCCTCGAACTGCTCGGGCGGCATGAAGTGGGGCGTGCCCATGCCCGTGCCGGTGCGCGTGAGCAGGGCCGAGGCGCCCTCGATCACGCCGGAGTCTCCGGCCAGCTTCGCCAGCCCGAAGTCGGCGAGCCACACCTCGCCCGCCGCGTCGACGAGGAGGTTGGCGGGCTTCAGGTCGCGGTGCACGACCCCGAGCGCGTGCGCGCGCGCCACGAGCGCGGCGGCCCGCTCCACGCGCTCGAGCCGCGCGCCGAGCGTGCCCTCGCGCAGGTCGAGGGGGCGCGCCTCGCGCACGAGGTCCATGACCATGTAGAGCGTGCGGCCGTCGGGGAGCTCGCCCCAGTCGAAGGCGCGCACGAAGCCGCGCTCCTGCCCGAGCGCGCAGCCGATCCGCGCCTCGCGCTCGAAGCGCGCCTTGAACTCGTCGTGGGCCGCCCCGAGCGCGGCCGAGACCTTGAGCGCGACCTCGCGCCCCTCGCGCAGGTCGCGCGCGAGCCAGACGGCGCCCATGCCCCCGCGCCCGAGCTCCCGCTCGAGCCGGTACCGCTCGATCACCACGTCGCCCGGGTTCATGCGCTCCCGCCCGTCCTCCAGAGAAGCACCCGGGCGGCGGATCTTCCAGCCAGGCGTGGGGGCCCTGGGCGGGTGCACGCGAGCGCGACCCCGGGCGGGTGCGGTAGCCTTCAGGCGGGCGCACCGGCCCGGAGGTGTGGCATGGACGACGAGCTCCGGCGGCTCGAGCGCGCGGCCCTCGCGGGGGACGCGGGGGCCGCGGCGGCGCTCGAGGCGGCCCGGGCGCGGGCCGGGCTGCGCCGGGCCCACGCGGGGAGCTGGGGCTCCCACGACGACGACTGCTGGTGCGTCATGGCGGGCGGCTACTGCAACCGCGGCGGCCGGGTGTGGTCGTGCTGCGGCGCCTGCAAGGAGGACTCGGAGTGCAGCGCGCCGCACATGCACCCGACCCACTGGCAGCACCCGAAGCACGGCCAGACGACGGCCGGCTACCGGGGCGCGTGGCCCGTCTACAGGAGCGACGCCGAGATCCGGGCGCTCGCCCCCGAGGCGTTCGAGGGCTGACCGGCCGGCGCCGGGCCCCCCTCGCGGGCGGCCCGCGGGCGGGGAAGATCCTCGCCGCGACCCAGGAGGTGCCATGACCGCCGCCCCCGCCCCCCACGCCCACGCCTCGGGCGCCCAGGACCCGGCCGCCCAGGGCCCGCTCTCCGCCGACGCGCTCGCGCGCCTCGACGCCTGGTGGCGCGCCGCGAACTACCTCGCGGCGGCCATGATCTACCTGCAGGACAACCCGCTCCTCCGCGCGCCGCTCGCGCCCGAGCACGTGAAGCACCGCCTGCTCGGCCACTGGGGCTCGAGCCCGGGCCTCAGCTTCATCTACACGCACCTGAACCGCGTGATCGTCGAGCACGACCTCGACGTGATCTACGTGTGCGGCCCGGGGCACGGCGCGCCGGGGATCCTCGCGCCCGCCTACCTCGAGGGGACCTACTCCGAGGTCTACCCCGACAAGAGCGAGGACGAGGACGGGCTGCGCCGGTTCCTCAAGCAGTTCTCGTTCCCCGGGCACATTGGCAGCCACGCGACGCCCGAGACCCCGGGCTCGATCCACGAGGGGGGCGAGCTCGGCTACGCGCTCTCGCACGCGTTCGGGGCCGCGTTCGACAACCCGGACCTGATCGTCGCGGCGGTCGTGGGCGACGGCGAGGCCGAGACGGGCCCGCTCGCGACGGCCTGGCACGGCAACAAGTTCCTCGACCCGCGGCGCGACGGGGCCGTGCTGCCGATCCTCCACCTCAACGGCTACAAGATCGCGAACCCGACGATCCTGGCCCGGATCCCGCACGAGGAGCTCGAGGCGCTCCTGCGCGGCTACGGCTGGGCGCCCGTGTTCGTCGAGGGCGACGACCCCCTGCCCATGCACCAGCGCATGGCCGCGGCCCTCGACCGGGTCGTGGCGGAGATCGCGGAGATCCGCCGGCGGGCCCGCGCGGGCGGCCCCGTCGCGCGCCCGCGCTGGCCCATGATCGTGCTCCGCTCGCCCAAGGGCTGGACCTGCCCGCGCACGGTCGACGGCCACCAGGTCGAGGGCACGTGGCGCGCGCACCAGGTCCCGCTCCCGCGCGCGCGGACGGACGCGGGCCAGCGCGCGCAGCTCGAGGCCTGGCTGCGCGGCTACCGGCCCGAGGAGCTGTTCGACGCGGACGGCCGGCTCGTCCCCGCGCTGCGCGCGCTCGCGCCGCGGGGCGCGCGGCGCATGAGCGCGAACCCGCACACGAACGGCGGCGTCCTGCGCAAGGACCTCCGCGTGCCCGACTGGCGGGCCTACGCCGTCGCGGTGCCGGCGCCCGGCGGGGTCGAGCACGAGAACACGCGCCCGCTCGGGGCGCTCCTCCGCGACGTCATGCGCGAGAACATGCGGACCTTCCGCGTGTTCGGCCCCGACGAGACGCACAGCAACCGGCTCGACGCGCTCTACGAGGTGACGCAGAAGACCTGGCTGGGCGAGTCTCGCCCGGAGGACGCCGACGGCGGCCACCTCGCGCCCGACGGGCGCGTCATGGAGATGCTCTCGGAGCACACGCTCCTCGGCTGGCTCGAGGGCTACCTGCTCACTGGGCGCCACGGGCTCTTCCACACCTACGAGGCGTTCGTCCACGTGATCGACAGCATGTTCAACCAGCACGCGAAGTGGCTGGACATAGCCAAGGGCCACGTGCCGTGGCGCGCGCCGGTCGCCTCCGAGAACATCCTCCTCACCTCGACCGTGTGGCGGCAGGACCACAACGGGTTCTCGCACCAGGACCCGGGGTTCCTCGACCTCGTGACGAACAAGAGCCCGCGCGTGACGCGCGTCTACCTGCCGCCGGACGCGAACTGCCTGCTCGCGGTCGCCGACGAGGCGCTGCGCTCGACCGACCGGATCAACGTGATCGTGTGCGACAAGCAGCGGCACCTGCAGTTCCTCGACGCCGAGGCCGCCTACCGGCACGTCGCCAAGGGGATCGGGATCTGGGGCTGGGCGAGCAGCGACGACCGCGGGACGGAGCCCGACGAGCCCGACGTCGTGCTCGCGGCCTGCGGCGACGTCGTGACGAAGGAGGCGCTCGCCGCGACGGCGCTCCTGCGCGAGGAGTTCCCCGACCTGCGCGTGCGCTTCGTGAACGTCGTCGACCTGTTCAAGCTCGTCCCCGCGGCCGAGCACCCCTGCGGGCTCTCCGACGCGGACTTCGACACGCTGTTCACGCCGGACCGCCCGGTCGTGTTCAACTTCCACGGCTACCCGTGGCTGATCCAGAAGCTCACGTACCGGCGCACGAACCCGCACCGCTTCTCGGTCCACGGCTACCGCGAGCGCGGGAACATCAACACGCCGCTCGAGCTCGCGATCGACAACGGGATCGACCGCTACAGCCTCGTGATCGACGTGATCGAGCGCGTCCCGCGCCTGCGCTCGGCGGCCGCCCACGCCCGGGAGCGCATGAAGGACGCGATCATCGACAGCCTGCGCTACGCCCACGAGCACGGCACGGACCGGCCCGGCGCGCTCGACTGGACGTGGACCCCGGCGCCCGCGGGCTGACCTGCCCCGCACGTGAGCAGGGACCTCGCAGCGGGCGCCTCTTCCCGTTCCCGTTCCCGTTCCCGTTCCCGTTCCCGCGGTCGGGCAGGGGCCCTGCCTTCCTCCCGCCGCCAGGCGGCCGGCGGCCCGCCACGCGCCCGCCCGCGCGGCGTCAGACGCCCAGGTTCACGCCCCCGCCGCCGACCGGGGCGCGGTGGCCTCGCGGACGGCGAGGAACAGGGCCCAGCCGAACGCGACGGCCACGAGCGTGTTCGCGAGCAGGTAGAGCCAGAGGTGGCGCATGCCGGCCCGCCGACCCTCGACCACGATCCACACGTTCGCGAGCACGTAGACGCAGGCGATGTCCGCGCCGAGCGTCGCCGCCGGCGCGTTCGCGAACGCGAGCGCCGAGAAGCCGGCCAGGCTCGCGCCGGGCGCCGTCCAGTAGGGCAGGCCGAACCACAGCGCGGTCGCGAGGCCGACGGCGGCCCCCACCGCGTACACGATCGCCAGCGGCCGCTCGAGCACGGGGCCCTCCTCCCCGCGCCGGCCGTCAGGTCGAGGTCCAGGCCGGCGCGCGGGGCGACGTTCGTAGCAGGCCCGGGCGCGGGCGGCCAGCCCTCGGCCGCGCGGGGCTCGCCAGGTCGGGCCGCCGGGCGCCCGCCCGTGCATGATGCGCGGCGGAGGGGCCGTGACCGAGCCGCCGCGCCGTCGTCCGCGCTACCGGGGCACGCACCCGCGCCGCTTCGCGGAGAAGTACAAGGAGCTCGACCCGGCGCGCTACCCCGGGATCGCGGCGCACGTGCGCGCGCGCGGCCAGACCCCTGCGGGCCAGCACGTGCCGATCCTCGTCGACGAGGTGCTCGCGGCGCTCGACCCCCGCCCCGGCGAGCGCGGCGTGGACGCGACGCTCGGCTGGGGCGGGCACGCCGAGCGGCTGCTCGAGCGCCTGCGCCCGGGCGGGCGGCTCCTCGGGCTCGACGCCGACCCGGTCGAGCTGCCGCGCACGGAGGCGCGCCTGCGCGCGCTGGGCCACGGCGAGGACGCGCTGCTCGTCCGGCGGACGAGCTTCGCCGGGCTCGCCGCGGCGCTCGCGGCGGTCGGCTGGGGTGACGGCGTGGACCTCGTGCTCGCGGACCTCGGCGTCTCGTCCATGCAGCTCGACGACCCCGCGCGCGGCTTCAGCCTCAAGCACGACGGCCCGCTCGACATGCGCTTGAACCCCGGGCACGGCGTCCCGGCCGCGCGCTGGCTCGCCCGGGCCACGCCCGCCGCGCTCGAGGCCGCCCTGCGCGACCTCGCCGACGAGCCGCGCGCGGCCGTCCTGGCCGCGGCCCTCGCCGGGCGCCCGCTCGAGACGACCGGGGCGCTCGCCGAGGCCGTCCGCGAGGCGCTCGCCGGGCGGGCCCCCGAGGACGAGGTCGAGCGGGCCGTGCGGCGCACGTTCCAGGCGGTGCGGATCGCCGTGAACGACGAGCTCGGCGCGCTCGACGCGCTCCTCCGCCAGCTCCCGACCTGCGTCCGCCCGGGCGGCCGGGTCGCGCTCCTCACCTTCCACTCGGGCGAGGACCGGCGCGTCAAGCAGGCGCTCCGCGCCGGCGCGCGCGACGGGACCTGGGCCGAGGTCGCGCCCGACGTCGTGCGGCCCGGCCCCGCGGAGCGGCGCGACAACCCGCGGTCCGCCTCGGCCAAGCTGCGCTGGGCCCGACGGGCCTGAGGGCCCCGGGGAGGGCAGGCCAAAAAAGGTGAGGACGGCGCGCGTAACCAGTGCGCCGTCCTCGGGGTCCGCTGATTTGCCGTCACCAACGACGTTTAAGCCGTCGACTCAGCTCTTCGTGAGGGCGTCTTGCCGCTGGACCATCGGCGCGTGGGTGGAGTCGCGAAGCAGGATGCACCGAGTGGAATTCGAATCCACGTCTCCCTCAACAAGGTCGTCGGCGTTCGAGATGGTGACCAGCGGGAATGCTGAGCTTCGAGGGAGAGCTTCAGCGTGAGTGGACCGCGTCGACCCGGGTCGCGAGTGCCTCTGCCGTTGGGCTACCCGGCCTGGGTAGGACTGGAATGGCCGGGGCGGGAGTCGAACCACGCACTGGGCTCGCGTCGGGGCGGGCGGGCCGTCAAGCCAAGGTTGAGCTTGAGCTTGCCCTCTCGGGAAACACGTTAGTCGCCGTAGAGATAGCCGAAGATCGCCTCCCCGACCAGCACGTCGGGGGCCGGCTGCTGGTTCGCCTGCTCCCGCGCGTACTTGACCGCCTTGAGCAGCCTCTCGATCCGGTCGAGGAGCGCCGTCTTCTCGCGCTCGAGCATGGCCCCGCTGTGCTTGACCGTGCTCCAGTGCCCGACGATCACGTCCTCGGTGATGAGCTGGGTCTGCGCGGGGTGGTGCTCCGTCGCGTGGTAGAGCACGATCGGCCGCTGGACCTTCTTCGTCTTGTGCGTCTTCTGCGGGGCCGTCTTCCAGAGGGCCGTGGCCTCGTCCTTGTGCCACTCCTGCGCCGGGTCGAGCGTCGGCAGCTCGCCCACGAACGTGTTCAGGTCGGTGAGCTGCTTCTCGAGGAAGATCAGCGTCGTCGCCGGCACGGCCGCGAGCAGGGTCTTGCCGTCGAGCACGACGTCCGCCACGGCGGCGCTGTTCGCCTTGTCCTTCGTCGCCGTCACGTCGAACAGCTCGACGAGCGCGCGCCGGACCTCCTTGAGCACGCTCGGCACGGTGAGCTGCACGAGCTGGCTCTCGGGCGGGAAGGCCTCGTCGTCCTCGTCCTTCGGCTCGTAGGTCTTGGCGAGCCCGTTGAACAGGTTCGAGTGCTTGCTGCTGTGGTGCAGGCTCGTGATCTTGCCGTGCGCGCGGCCCTTGACCGTGCGCTCGACCGCGAGGACTTGGTTCAGCTTCTGGGCCACGGGCCCCTCCAGTCGTCTTCGCCAGGGCGCCGCCCCCCGGACCGGGCCGGGGATCATAGCGGGGCGCGCGGGCGGTGCTCGGCCATGCGACCGGGGCGCGCGCCGCCGGCTGTCACGGGGCCGACGCCCGCGGGCGTCGGGCGTGCGCCCGCCGCCCGGGCGCAACCGGCCGCCGCGTGCGCTACCCTTCGAGCCCGGACCCGGGAGGACGATCGCCATGCCCTGGCAGCACTGCGGCGCGGACGTGTCGGACGACCAGCCCTGTCCCTCCTGCGGGCAGACGAAGGAGCAGTGGACGGTCGAGTGGAACGTCACGCGCTCGCTGCGCGTGACGCGCCGCGTGGCCCTCCGGCTCGCGCTCGAGGACGCGGCGGGCGAGCCGGTCGCCGGCGCGCAGGTCCGGGTCGTCGACCCCGACGGGGGCGAGCACGAGGCGACGACCGACGAGGCCGGGCAGGCCTCGGTCCCGCTCCCGGGGGAGGGCGACGCCCGCGTGTCGTTCGTCGACCGGACGGTCGTGCGGGTCCAGGACGAGGGCGAGGGCGAGGAGCAGGGCGCCGAGGAGGCGGAGGCCGGCGGCGACGAAGGGGCGGACGCGGACGAGGGCGGCGAGGACGACGCGGCGTGGATCGAGGCCGCGCTCGGCGCGGAGGAGCACGCCTTCGCCAAGTTCTGGGCGGGTGACGTCCCGGGCTTCGAGGACCGCGTCGAGCCGGCGGTCGAGGAGACCGAGCCTTCGGACGCCGAGCCCGCGGGCGGCGAGCCGGCCGAAGCCGGCCCGCCCGGGTTCGTGTGCCGGACCGGCCGTCGGCACCGCTTCCGGCTCCTCCCGGCGGGGGTGCCCTACGTGATCGGGCCCGGGGGAGCCGGCGGGCGCGCGGAGGGCGACCGCTTCGTCCTCGCGGCCCACGACGGCTCCTACGAGGCCGTGACGACCTGGGGACAGGCCGAGGCCTTGCCGGGCGGCGCGCGTCGGCTGTGGTTCGACCCGCCACCGCCCGGCGACCTCGCGCTCGAGCTCCGGCTCGAGCCGGGGGGCGGCGCCGAGAAGGGGCACGTGATCGCGGGCAAGCTCGTCTACCCCGCCCCCGCGGGGGGCGAGCCCGCCGGGCAGGAGGCGACCCCATGACCTCGCGCGTCGCGCTGCCGCTCGTCCTCGAGCATCCGCGCCACGTCCCGGGCGGCGGCACCCGCCCCCGCGACGGGGACTTCGCGCCCGTCGCCTACGCCTACGTGCTCGTCGACCTCTCGGGCACCGGCACGGCGAACGAGGAGGGCTTCCTCCGCACCCGCCGCGCGCTCTCGGAGCGGGTCGCCGACGACGTGACCTGGCGCATGGTCCTGTGCACGAACGGGCGGGGCGAGCTCGTCGACCCCTGGGCCGGGTCCGGCCCCGTCGACGTCGACGCGGACGTCGACCTCGCGAGCGCGCGCTGGCGCGAGGCCGTCGACGACCCCGAGCGGACGCCGCCGGTCCTGTTCCCCGCCGGGCTCGACCTGAACCTGTGGTGGTGCCGCCTGCGCGAGGACCTCGACGCGGCCCGCCGCGCGGGGGGCCCCGTCGAGGGCGAGCACTGCCTGAAGAGGGTCTCGACCTGGCTCGACGGCGGGGACGCGGCGCAGCTCACCGTCGCCGCCCGGCTCTACCTGCGGGCCTACCCCGGGGACGAGCCGCTCGCCGAGCGCGACCCCGGGGCGCTCGTCCGACGCATGGGCGAGAACCTCCTCCGCGACCGCGCGGCGCAGGAGCGCGCGGGGCGGCCCCCGGCCACGGTGACCTCGCGCGGGCTCGTCGTCCGCACGGAGGACCGCGTGCTCGACGAGTGCCTCTCGCTCGCGGGCCGGATCCTCCGCCTCATGGCGCTGCCCGGGCAGCACGGGCTGGCCGAGGACCTCGCCGTCCTCGAGCGCGCCGACGGGATCTTCCGCCGCCGGATCGAGGGGCGGCGCGACGCCGCGGACCCCGACGCGCCGGTGGGGTCGCCGCGCTTCAACTTCGTGATCCGCCGGCTCGGGGCCGACCGCGCCGCCTACCGGCACACGATCGGCAACCTGCGCCGGGTGCCGCAGGAGATCTGGGCCGAGGCGCGGGTCCTCGGGCGGGCGCTCCTGCGCGGGCACAGGCTGGCCGTGCACGAGGCGCGCTGGCACTACTGGGACACGCCGCCGCGCCGCGGCGGCCGCGACGCGCGCCCGGGCCAGGACGCGGTGGCGCTCCTCATGAACGTCGTCGGCCAGGCCGAGCTCGACCGCCTGCGCGACCGCGTGTTCCTGCCCGGCGCGCTGCCGGCCTGGGCGACCGCGGCGCTCGACGACGAGGACCCGGGCGACGCGGGCGACGCGCGCGACCTCGCCCACTACCTGCGCTCGCTCGGCAAGGTCCTCAAGTGGACGAACCGCACGCGCACGCTCGTCGAGCGCGCGACGACCTGGATCGAGGCGCTGTGCCTCGCGGCGGCCGAGGTCGCGGAGTCCGACGTCGCGCGCTACCTGGACCGGGTGGCGCACGTCACCTATCGGTTCCATTACGGTCAATGGCCGAGCCCCCGCGTCTGGGCCCAGGTCGAGTCGGTCACGCTGTCGCTCCCGGTCGAGGCGATGGCGGCCGGCGTGCCCTGGCGCGTCTCGGCCCGGGCGTTCCGCGCCGCGACCGAGGAGCTGGGGCGGTTCGGCAAGGCGCTCAAGGTCCTCAACTGCGTGCTCGTGATCGCCAACCTGCCCGAGTCCCCGAGCTTCGCGCAGTACATCGAGGCGGGTCACTCGGCCGCGGAGGTCGCGGCGCTCAACGACTCGATCAAGCTGCGGGTCTGCGAGGCGTTCGGGATCTCGAGCGCCGAGCTCACGCGCGCGCTCGGGGCGATCGGCGTGGCCGTCTACGTCATGAAGGCGTCCGAGGCGCTCGCGCAGGGCAACACGGTCGGCTGCCTGGGCAACCTGATGATGGGCGCCGGGTCGTTCCTGGGGCTCGTGTCGCGCGGCGGCGTCGCGGGGGTCGCCGCCGCCGTCGTCGTGATCGCCGGGGCCGTGGTCGTCGCCTACTCGCTCGACGACGACGAGGCGTGGCTGCTCGAGTACTTCTCCTCGCCCGGCGTGTCCGGCGACTCGACGCGCACGCGCGGCCACGACGCGGCAGGCAACTTGAACACCTTCGACCGCGCCGTGCGGGCGCTCGGCGGCACCCGCGGGGCGACGACGACGTTCGACCGCGTCGGGCTGCCCGCCTGAGGCTGGCGCCCCCGCCGCGGGGGCTCCCGGCGGGCCGTCAGCCCTCGTCGGCCGCCGCGGGGGGGCGCGCGGGTCGGGTCCGCCCGTGGCCGGCGTGGCCGGGGCGGGTGGGCGGGCGGCGGCGCGAGGGGTCCCCGTCCGCGGGCGGGGCCAGGGCGAGGAGGCGGCCGAGCGCGAGCGGGGTCACGAGGCACAGGACCGCCGAGACGAACAGGACGCCCCCGTAGAGGTGCGGCGGCACGACCTCGGGCCCGAGCGCGCGGCCGAGGCCCATGACGACGAGCGCGATCTCGGCGCGCGGCAGGAGGCTCACGGCGAGCTGGGCCGCGGGGAGCAGGCCCTCGCGCCGGACGAGCGGGAGCCCGCCGCCGAGCAGCTTGCCGAGCGTCGCGGGGACGAGGAGGACGAGCCCGGTGCGCCAGGCCTCGCCGAGCGCGCCGAGCTCGAGGTGGTAGGCCATGTCGACGAAGAAGAACGGCGTCAGGAGGTCGTAGAGCGAGAGGAACGGCGTCTCGCCGTGGACGCGGTGGACCGCCCGGCTGAACAGGAGCCCGGCGAAGAAGGCCCCGATCGCGGCCGAGAACCCGAGCGCGCCCGCGGCGCCGGCCACGACGAAGGCGAGGCCCACGACGGTCAGGAGCGGGTCCGGGCCGCGCTCGAGCGCGGCCAGCCGGTCGAGCCCGCGCTCGACGAGGCGTGCGAGCGCCCAGCAAGCGGCCGCGAGGACGAGCCCCTTCGCGAGCAGCCACAGGCCCTGGCGGAGCAGCAGGGTCGCGAGCCCGTCGGCCGCGAGGCCGTCGCGCGCGAGCACGGGGACGGCGCCCAGGAGGAGCACGACGAAGGCGACCGCGGACAGGTCGTCGAGCTCGGCCACGTCGAGGAGCCGGCGGCCGAGGCGCGTGCGGAGGTGCCCCAGGTCGTCCCAGACGGCGACCGCGACGCCGACGCTCGTGGCCGAGAACGCGGTCGCGACGAACAGGCTCGGGACGAGCGCGAGCCCGAGCGCGTGGCGCGCGACGACGTAGGCGAGCCCGGCCGAGAGCGCGACGTTCCAGAACCAGACCCAGACCGCGCCGGGCAGCTCGCGCACGAGGCCGACCGGGTCGCACTCGACGCCGACCTTGAACAGCAGGCACACGAGCCCGAGCTCGCCCAGGAAGCCGAGGACCCACGCGGGCTGGGGCGCGTCGACGCCGGCGCGCGCCTGGACCCAGCGCAGGGCCAGGCCCAGCGCCAGGTAGCCGAGGAGCGGCGGGACCCGGACGCGCTGGAGGCCGGCCTTGAGCGCGAGCGCCACGACGACGAGCGCGCCGACGGCCAGGACGAGGGCGGGGCGCGTGAGCAGGGCCTCGGGCATGGGGGGGCCGGGTCCGGGGGCGCGGCGCGCCGACGCGCCTGGGCCGCCGCCCCGCTACGCGCCCGCGAGCCGCGCGGCGCGGAGCCCCTCGTAGCGGGCCAGCCAGGCCCGCTCGGCGTCGGTCAGGAGCTCGTGGTCGAACAGGCGCTCGTCGAGGGCCGAGGTCGTGAGCGGCTCGATGTCGAGGAAGCCGGGGTGGCCGGGCGCCGGGACGACCGTGACCAGGTTCTCGATCCGCACGCCGCCGGTGCCGGCGACGTAGAGCCCGGGCTCGATCGAGAACACGTGGCCGACCTCGAGCTTCACGTTCGCCTGCGGCGAGACGCGCGGGGGGAACTCGTGCACGTTCACGCCGACGCCGTGGCCCGTGCCGTGCGCGAAGTCGAGCCCGTGGGCCCAGAGCGGCGCGCGGCACAGCGCGTCGAGCTGGTCGCCGCGGGCGCCCTCGGGCAGGCGCGCGCTCATGCCCGCGATCGCGGCCTTGAGCACGAGCGTGAACATGCGCTGCTGCGCCGGGCTCGGCTCGGCCTGCGCGCCCGCGAGGAACGTGCGCGTCAGGTCGGTCGCGTAGCCCTCGGGCCAGTAGCCGCCCGTGTCGAGGAGCACGAGCTCGCCCGCGCGGATCGCCCGCTCGGCCGAGGGCGGGCCGTAGTGAATGAACGCGCCGTTCTCGCCCGCGGCCGCGATCACCTTGAAGCTGAGCCCGGTCGCGCCGGCGGCGAGGAACAGCCGCTCGACCTCGTCCGCGAGGTCGGCCTCGGTCACGCGCTCGCCCCGCGCGAGCCGGTCGTGGACGAACCCCTGCGCGGCCTCGACCACGGCGTCGGCCTTCGCGAAGGCCCGGCGCATGGCCGCGAGCTCGGCCTCGTTCTTCGTGGCGCGGGCGGGCTCGATCGGGCTCGGCATCGCGACCGGCTCGCAGCCGGCCGCGCGCAGCGCGTCGACGACCGCGGCCGTCGTCCCGTCGGGGTCGTAGCCCACGCGCTCGCCCGGGGTGAGCGCCGCCGTCCAGGCGTCGCGCGCGACGACCTCGAGCGCGGCGCCGCGCTCGGTGAGCGCGTGGGCGGGCACGCGCGCGCGGTCGGCCGCGAGCACGACGCGGTCGAGCCCGAGCAGGCCCGTGGCCCGGAACGTGGCCTGGTAGGGGAAGTCGTCGCCGCGCAGGTTCGCGAGCCAGGCCAGCTCGTCGAGCTTGATGCACACGAAGCGCGTCACGCCGGCCTTCTCGAGCGCCGGGCGGAGGCGGGCGACCTTGTCGGCGACCGTCGCCCCGAACGCGGCCTCGGGCAGCGACCGGACGGGGCGCGCGGGCTCGTCGACCGGCCCGCGGGCGCGCTCGACGAGCGAGGGCAGCGTGGGGACGAGCTCGGCGCCGGTCCCCTCGAGGGCCTTCTTCAGCTCCTCGAGCTCCTTCGGCACGAAGCGGTCGGGCTCGTAGCCGAGCCGGCGCGCGCCGCCGTCGACGGCGCGGCGCGCGACCTCCCAGAGCGCCTTGCGCAGCCCGGCCCCGTGCTGGACCTTCTCGACCTCGAACGGCGTCCCGGCCGTCTCGTCGTCCGCCTGCAGGTGGTAGCGCCCGTCGACGACGACCCAGGCCCGGTCGCGCGCGACGAGGGCGTCGCCCATGCTGCCCGTGAAGCCCGTGACCCAGATCCGCGTGCTCTCGGCCGGCGGGACGTACTCGTTCAGGTAGCGGTCGGCCGAGCGGACGAGCACGGCGTCGAGCCCCGCCTCGGCCATGAGGGCGCGGAGCGCGGCGACGCGGGCGGTGGTGGTCTCGGCGCGGGACGACACGATCACGGGGACCTCCCCAGGGGCCCCGCCGGGGGCCCGAGCGGCGGGGAGCCTACCACCGGCGCCGCCGGGCGCGCGGGCGGGGGCCGCGCGGACGCGGGCCGGCTGGGCTCAGGCCCGCTCGGGGACGGACACGGCGCGGCCGCGCGCGACCGGCTGCCCGGGCTCGGCGATCCACACCGTGAGCCGGCCGCCGAACCCGCAGCCCGTGTCGAGCGCGAGCGCGTGCGGCGCGAGCACGGGCGCGGGCGGGTCGAGGAGCGGCGTGTGCCCGGCCACGACGAAGCCCTCGCGCCCGTCGTAGGCGGTCCACCAGGGGACGGCGCCCGGGACGTCGTCGCCGTGGCTCGTGAACCGGCCGTCGGGGCCGACGAGCGAGACGCGCAGGCAGCGCCGCAGGCGCTCCGCGCGCTTGGCCCGCCCCGTCCGCCAGCCGGGGCCCGGGTCGCCGAGCGGGCCCTCGTCCGCGAAGAACCCGGGGTAGAGCCCGCCGTGGACGACGAGGACGCCCGCGCCCGGCGCGGACGCGTCGTGGCCGCCGAGGTCGGGCAGGCGCGCGAAGAGCGGGAGCGCCGCGAGGAACGCCCAGTCGTCGTCGGTCGCGCGCGCGGCCCACCCGCCCGCGGGGTCTTCGGCGGGCGGCGGCCGCCCGCGGTCGCGCCGGCGCAGCGCGGCCTCCTCGTGGTTGCCGCACACGGCGAGCGAGCCCGGGTGCCGGTCGAGCAGGTCGCGCACGAGCCGCAGCGCGCCGAGCGAGTCGGGCCCGCGGTCGACGAGGTCGCCCACGAACGCGAGGCGGTCGGTCGCGCGCAGGTCGGCCAGGGCGAGCGCGCGCGCGAGCGCGTCGGGGTGGCCGTGCACGTCGCTCACGAACAGCGTGCGGCGCGGGGCGTCGAGCGGGGTCACGGGGGCATGGTCGCGCCTCGGCCGAGCGCGCGCCAAAAAGACCGCGACCCCGGGGGTCGCCCGGGGTCGCTGCCTGGAAGGAAGGAAGGAAGAGTTTGTGGTTTCGACGACGCGCCGCGACCCGGTTTGGGTTGGGTTGGTTGGGGTGGGTGGGCCGCCTCGCGTCGTCTTCGATCGACTCCAGAGCGCGTCGCGTGCCAAGGCGGGCCGACCGGGTGGTCCGGCGCAAGTCCTGGAGTCTCCGTCATGCGTCTCGCAGGTCTCCCGCGTGTTTCCCCAGATCCGGGGGATCGGTGCGGGGCGTGCGACGCACGCGGGGGCGCCCCTGTGGCTCGTGTGAGGGCTGCTCCGTCCTCGGCCCGCGCCAACCTCCCTCCGGTCGGTCAGCCCGGCGCGGCCCTCGCGCGTCGCCTGTGTCAGGCCCCCGGCTCGCGGAGGATCCCGTAGCGCACGATCTTGCGGCGCAGGGTCGTGCGGTCGACGCCCAGGCTCCGGGCGGCCTGGACCTGATTCCAGCCGTGGCGGGCGAGCCGCGCCGCGATCGCCTGGCGCTCGAGCTCCTCGAGCGTGGGCTCGAGCGCGCCCTCGCCCGGCGCCGCGGGCGCCCGGGCCTCGCGGCGCCCGGGGCCGGGGGCCGGGTCGCCGGGCGCCGGCGCGAGCGTGGGCCCCTCCTCGAGCGCGCGGTCCACGTCGCCGAGCGTGATCACGGGCCCCTGCGCGAGCAGCCCTGCGCGCACGAGCACGTTCTCGAGCTCGCGCACGTTGCCCGGCCAGCCGTGCTCGCGCAGGCGCGCGAGCGCGCGCTCCTCGAGCGCGGGGGTCGGCCGGTCGGTGGTCGCGAGCCGGGGGAGCAGCGCGTCCACGAGGAGCGGGACGTCGCCTGGCCGCTCGCGGAGCGGCGGCAAGCGCAGCCCCACCGCGGCCAGCCGGAACAGGAGGTCCTGCCGGAACTCCCCGCGCTCGGCCATGGCCCGCAGGTCGCGGTGCGTGGCCGCGACGACGCGCACTGCCACGCGCCGGGCCTCGGCGCCGCCGAGGCGGCGGACCTCGCCCTCCTGCAGCGCGCGCAGGAGCGCGGCCTGCATGGCCGGGGACATCTCCCCCGCCTCGTCGAGGAACAGGGTCCCGCCGCTCGCGCGCTCGAGGAGCCCGGGGCTGGCCTCGTCGGCGCCCGTGAACGCGCCGCGCTCGCGCCCGAACAGCTCGTGGGCGACGAGCTCGTCGGGGATCGCCCCGCAGTCCACCGCGACGAACGGGCCGCTCGACCGCCGGCCGAGCCGGTGCAGCGCCCGGGCGACCAGCTCCTTGCCCGTGCCGCTCTCGCCGTGGATCAGCACGGCGGCGTCGGACGGCGCGACGCGCTCGACGGCCTCGAGGACTCCGAGCAGGGCCGGGTCCCGCGTCACGAGCTCGGGGAACCGCGCCGCGACCGCGGCCGCGGCCGCGGGGGGCCCGGGGCCGGTGCCGGCCCCGGGTGAGGGCGCGGGGCCGGGCGCGGTCCGCGCGGCCGCCTCGAGCGCCTCGGCGGTGCGGGCCGCGCGGACCGCGAGCACGGCGCAGTCGGCGCACACGTCGAGGAGCGCGCCCGCGTGCGCGCCGAAGCGGGCGGGCGCGCTCGAGTCGACGTAGAGCACGCCGGCCAGCCCGCGCACGGTCGGGAGCGGGACGGCGGGCCGGCCGCCCACGCGCTTGCGCTCGACCCGGAGCGGCACGCACGCGGCCGAGCGGAGCTCGAGGTCGCGCACGCTGTCCGCGTCGGCGAACGCGGGGTCCGTCGTCACGTCCTCGACGAGGACGCGCGCGCCTGTGGCGAGCGCGCGCTCGACGATCGTGCTCGAGTAGGCGAGGTCGTCGCGCGAGAGCAGGCGCCCGCCCGCGGTGAGCCCGAGCGCGAGCTCGAGCGCCGCGCCCTCGTAGAGGAGGAGGAACCCGCGCGCCGCGCGCGTCTCGTCGAGGATCGCGCGCAGCGCGGCGTGGAGCGGCTCGGCCGTCCCCGCGGCGCCGGAGTTGAGCACGCCCACGAGCCGGGCGAGCGTGCCCAGGTAGGCGCCGCCGTCGGCCCCCGGGGCGCCGCGCTCGCGCGCCAGGTCGATCGCCTCGGCGACGAGCGGGGCCCCCGCGTCGCGGTGGACCTGCGCCAGCTCGGCCAGGAGCTCGGGCGCCTCCCGGGCGATCGGGCCGACCCCGAGCCGGCCGAGGCGGGCCCGGGCCTCGCGCAGCGCGCCCGCCCCGAGCTCGGCCGCGGCGAGCCGGAGCTCCGCGCGCAGCCCGAGGGCGGGCCCGGCGCCCGCGAG